>JACPLW010000003.1 GCA_016186325.1 Parcubacteria group bacterium
ATCTCGTCCGCTTTGTATTTGCGTTCTCCCGCACTTTCCATTTTGGAAAGCTCTGTGCTTCGCACAGAGGCGCGTAGCGCGCGGGGAACGCTAGTGTCTTTTGTTTTGAAAATAGGTTCTAACTTGGTACAATAGAGACACAACAAAAAAATAAATAACATATGATAAAAACAAAAATAACGCCGCCGGAAGTGAGGCTAAAGCCAATCTCCGAGGCAACAGAAAGAGAAGACAGGGAAAAACTTAGGTTAGTCCCTCTGGGCGGACTTGAGGAAATAGGCCGAAACATGTCGTTTTTAGAATATAAAGACGAAATTGTAATCATTGACATGGGTATTCAATTTCCCGAAGAAGAAACTCCGGGAATTGATTTTATTATTCCCAACACTGATTATCTTGAAAAGAAACGGAAAAACATTAAAGGACTTATTCTGACTCACGGCCACTTTGACCATATCGGAGCCATACCTTACTTAATAGGAAAAATCGGCAACCCGATTATTTACGCCACCGGAATGACCAAAGCCCTCGTATTAAAACATCAGAACGATTTTCCTCATGCTCCGAAACTGAATATTATTAACGTGGAAAACGGCAGTATCGTAAAAATCGGTAACTATTTCACAGCAGAGTTTTTTGGAGTTGACCACACAATTCCCGACACTGCAGGCGTTATTCTTAAAACACCGGTTGGCAACATTGTTCATTTTGCCGATTTCCGAATTGAATATAATGCTCTTGGAGAGCCCCAGGATTTAGACAAATACCAGCAAATCGGAAAAATGGGTATTCACACTCTCATGATTGATTCGACCAATGCCGATGAACCGGGACGCTCGCTTTCGGAAAAAGTTGTTGAAAAAAATCTGGAGGATCTTTTTAGAAAGACAGAGGGAAGAATTATTATTACCCTGTTTTCAACTCTTCTAACCAGAATTTACGAGATACTAAAAATCGCCGACAGAATCGGGCGCAAAGTTGCTATCACCGGACGCTCAATGAAAGAAAATGTAGAGTTGGCCCAAAGTCTCGGATACATCAAGCCGGCTAAAGACCTTATTATACCAATTGAGGAAGTTAACAAATATAAAGATAATCGGGTCATGGTATTTACTACAGGTTCTCAAGGCCAGACAAATTCGGGATTGATGAAAATCTTAACCGGAGAAAACCGCTATGTCAGAATAAAACCCGGTGATATGGTTATATTTTCTTCGTCATCCGTTCCTGGTAATGAAAGAAGTGTTCAAAACATCAAAGACGGACTCTGCCGGCAAGGAGCGGATGTATATACTTCCGAATTGATTGACATCCACGCAAGCGGCCATGCGCCCGCCGAGGACTTAAAAACTGTGATAAAACTTATTCAGCCGAAGTTCTTACTGCCGGTCCACGGCCATTATTTCAAGCGTGCCGCTAATGCTAAAATAGGGGCAGATTTAGGTATGAGCAAAGATCACTTAATGCTAATGGATAATGGCCAAATCGCCGTATTAGATAAAAATTCTTTCAAAATAAGCAAAGAAGCGGTACCGGCTAACTATGTTATGGTTGATGGGTTGGGCGTAGGTGACGTGAGCGAAATTGTTTTGCGCGATAGAATGCTAATGTCGGCCGACGGCATGTTCGTGATTATCGCCGTCGTTGACAGCAGTACTGGAAAAGTTAAAGGCGATCCGGACATTATTTCCCGCGGCTTCATATATATGAAAGAATCAAGAGAACTACTGGGCCAGACAAAGAAAAAAATAAAAGAAACAATCGCTAAAACCACGATTCCCGGCGCCAGTATTAACTGGGTGTATGTTAGAAATAACCTGCGAGACAAAATCGGCCAATTTTTGTATACTAAAACTAAGCGCCGGCCAATGATCCTGCCGGTTATAGTAGAGGTATAATATTATGCAAAAGAAGATAATTCTCACTGGAGACAGGCCTACGGGGCCATTACACTTGGGCCATTACGTTGGCTCTCTTAAAGCGCGCGTGGAATTGCAAAATGAGTATGACACCTATATCCTAATCGCCGATATGCAGGCCCTAACAGACAACGCCGATAACCCGGAAAAAATCCGTAAAAATGTTTTAGAGGTCGCCTTAGATTATCTTTCCGTCGGCATAAATCCGAAAATTTCAACTATTGCTATTCAATCGGAACTCTCGGCTCTCTGTGAAATTGCTATGTATTTCTTAAACCTCGTAACACTAGCGCGATTAGAACGCAATCCAACCGTGAAAGGCGAAATGAAACAAAAAGGATTCGGAAACAATGTTCCAGCCGGTTTTTTAACGTATCCGGTAAGCCAAGCGGCCGACATAACGGCTTTTAAAGCCGACTTGGTTCCGGTTGGTGAAGATCAACTCCCAATGATTGAACAAACAGCCGAGATCGTCAGGCGATTCAATAAAATTTACCCCGTTAGAAGCAAAACTTCTAACGGGGCTTACAAACCGATTTTGGTTGAACCCAAAGCGCTTGTTTCAAAATTTTCCCGCCTTCCCGGAATTGAAGGTAAAAGTAAAATGTCTAAATCGCTTGGAAACGCAATTTATTTGTCGGACTCTGCCGATGCTGTTGCTAAAAAAGTTATGGCTATGTACACCGACCCCAAGCATATTCATGTTGAAAACAAGGGAAAAGTTGAAGGCAATGTCGTCTTTACATATCTTGACGCTTTTGACCCCGATACTAAAGCGGTTGAGGATTTTAAACGCAGATACCGAGCCGGAGGACTGGGCGATGTTGTGATAAAAACCCGGTTGATAAATGTTTTAGAAAAATTCTTAAGGCCGATTAGAGAGCGTCGCGCCCAGTTTGAAAAAGAGCCGCAAAAATTAATTAAAATCTTAAAAGACGGAACAGCGAAAGCAAAAATTGTCACTTCCAAAACTCTTACAGAAATCAAAAAAGCAATGCACCTTGACTATTTTTAAAAAACATAGTACCGTATTGTTTTAGTTATTTAACAACCGGAGGAAAACGTGCGGCGACTGTATCTTCTAAGACACGGTCAGATTGATGCAAATGTTTTAGGCATTATCGCCGGTAAAACTCCGGATATGCCTTTAAATGAAACGGGGTTACGACAAGCTCGTCTTACGGCAAAGGCATTATCACGGGCGGTTTTTCATAAAATCTATATGAGTCCGGCCTTACGCGCCAGACAAACAGCCAAACAAGTTTCTGAACATCATGTTCCGGCTGTTTTCGGAGAAATCCAAGAAAATTTTAGAGAAATAAATTTCGGGTTTTTAGAGGGTGTGTCGTATAAAGAAATCGGAGAATCACATGCCGATTTGTTAGAACTTTATAGAGAAACTCCGTCGCAATGCGTTTTTCCTAAAGGCGAAAGTATGGCCGATGCTTATAATAGGGTTGGCCGAGGAATCAATAAAATACTTATAGAACATCCCGTAAATGAGAATGTTTTAATTGTTAGCCACGGCGGCACTATGGCATTAATTTTTCTTTACTTGTTTGATCTTAATATGGATAAAATGTTTCATTCTATACGGCACAATAATTGCGGCCTTTCAATTATTGATCTTGAAAACCCCGATAAATGGGATACGCCGCGGCACAAACCGAGAATAATATGCATGAATGGTATTAGTCACTTAAAAGAAGAACATTATTAATAGATTAAAATCTATATTATATAGTATCTTTTTTTATCAAAGCAACCAAATCTTTTTTAACTCTTTCCAAAGTAATTTCGTTTTTTGCTTCAATATTTAAACGAATCAGCGGTTCGGTGTTTGAAGGCCGGATATTAAGCCAGAAATCTTCGGCTCTTACAGTTAAACCATCAAGCCAATCCATATCATAGCCCTCAAAATTTCGGGCTATTTTTTTTATAAACTCTTCATGATTCTCGGTTTTAAAATTAATTTCCGGGATAGAAAAATATTTATTAAGCTCATACTTCAAAACCGACAGGCCTTTTTTCTTCCGACTTAAAATATCAAGCATTACAAGAAAACCGATAATTCCGGAGTCGGCAAAAAAATTATTCCGGAAGTAATAATGGCCGGAGGTTTCTATGCCTAAAATGCCGTTTACTTTTTTAAGACGCTCTTTAATGTAAGTCCCGACCCGCTCTCTGATTGCTCCGCCACCGTAAATATTTACCACATCCGAAACTATCCGGCTCACTATGGTTCCGTAAACAATCTTGCCGCCCGGATTTAAAACCAAAAAATGCTTCGCCATAATAGCCCCGATAATAGACGGGCTAACCGGCTCGCCATGTTCATCAACAAAAACAATCCGGTCGCCGTCGCCGTCAAAGGCGCAACCAAAGTGATAATGGCCGTTTTTTACTTCATTGATAAGGCCTAAAATATTTGACAGAGTGGTAGGATTCGGTTCGTGATACGGAAAATTACCATCCGGATTAAAATAAAGAGGCGTATATTCCACCGGCAGTTTTTTTAAAATTTTTGTGAGTATTGGTCCGACTGCGCCAGAAGAAGCGTCAATGGCCACTCTCATCGGTCTTAAGCTCTCAGGATCGATAAAACTTAAAACGTGATTTACAAAATCCGCGCTAATGTCTTCTTCTGCGACTGTCCCCTGTTTTAATCTAATGTCTCTATTGGAATCGCCGGATATTTCTTTCCATTTTTTTTCTAAAGCTATTCTTTTTATATCATTAAGACCCGAATCAAGACCGATTTCGTCCGCGTCTTTCCTCATCAGTTTAAAGCCGTTGTATTCTTTTGGATTATGCGAAGCCGTAATCATCGCGGCCGGAAAATGTTTTTTTCCCGAAGCAAAAAAAACCATGTCAACCGTAACTTGGCCGATATTTAAAACGTCAATGCCTTCGTCGGCAATGCCGCTCATAAAAGAACGCGCTAAAACCGGTGAAGAAAGCCTCGTGTCTTGTCCGACGACAATTTTTTCCGGTTTTTCGCCTTCCGTTTCAAGCAAATAGCCGGCAAAAGCCCGGCCGATTTTATAAGCTGATTGTTCATCAAGATCGTCGGGATAAATCCCGCGAATATCGTAAGCTCTAAAAATTGACGGATTGATTGACATAATTTTATTATAACATAACAAAACAATTATGAGTCTCAAAATAGGAATAGTCGGTCTGCCCAATGTCGGTAAATCAACATTGTTTAAAGCCCTGACGCGGGAAAAAGTTAATATCGCCAATTTTCCTTTTGCCACTATTGACCCAAATATTGGCATCGTAAAAGTTCCCGATGAACGGCTCTATAAGCTCGCCGAGATATCCGAATCAAAAAAAGTGATTCCGACGGTTGTTGAATTTGTTGACGTTGCCGGGCTGGTAAAAGGCGCCCACGAGGGAGCCGGTTTGGGGAACCAATTTTTAGCGCGCATCCGCGAAGTTGATGCTATTGTAGAAGTAGTAAGAGATTTTAAAGACCCGGATATTATTCATGTTGAAGGAAGTGTTAGCCCCATCCGCGATATTGAGACTATTCAACTTGAACTGGTAATGGCTGACCTCCAAACTATAAACAAGCGGCTAGAGAAAAGTTTAAAAGACCTCAAAAGCGGCAACTCCAAAGCGCAGGAAGAAAAAATAATAATTGAAAAAATAAAAATCGCGCTTGAAGAGGGTGAACTGGCTGCTAAAGTTAATTTGTCTTACTCCGAACTTAATCTTATAAAAGATCTCCATCTTTTAACGCTAAAACCATTTATTTTTGTTTTCAATGTATCCGCACAAGAGACCTCGAGGACACAAATGCGGACAAGCGGAGTTGAACTTGACTTAAAATTTGAAGAGGAGCTCGCGGAAATGGAGGAATTAGAAGCAAAAGAATTTAAAAATGAATCGCACCTTGATGATTTAATTGTTTCAGCTTATAAAGTTTTAAATCTTATTACCTATTTTACAACCGGGGAAGACGAAACCAGAGGCTGGACCATAAAATCCGGTTCAACCGCGCCCCAAGCGGGGTCGGCAATTCATACCGATTTTGAAAATAAATTCATCAGAGCCGAAGTAATAAACTGGCAAAAACTTTTAGAATGCGGTTCATGGTCCGCGGCTCGTGATAAAGGATTCCTGCGAACTGAGGGTAAGGATTATGTCGTAGAAGACGGCGACGTAATTGAATTTAAAATTTGACCCCGTTAGAAGTCCGACAAGTCGGCAGACGCCGTCGGCGTCTTACTTCTAACGGGGTTGACAAAGCTAACAAATAATGCCACACTTAGTGTAAGTACTTTAACATTCCAAAATAACTCCAGACGAAGGAGAGCAAGATGGAAAACATTATGTTTTTTGTTGTAACTGTTATCGCCTACTCATCGGTGATGAGTTGTTTTATCTTGAATAATTTTAGCTGGACTCGTTTCAGTAAAAATACGGCGCTTATAGCGCTTCTTGTTCTGCCGATTAACATTAATGGAAATGTGTTTACCGTTGCCGGAAATGCCATAGCCGAAAAAAATATCTATTCGACTTTATCTATTTATCAAAAGGCTGGAAATAACGCATATTCCATTATTGGAATTATACAAAATGCGGGACAAAACGCCTCTACCTTAATCGGTCTTATCGGATCTCAAGAAGCGGGACAGAATGCAATTACTGTTTTTGGCCTTGCTGGGTATCAGCAGGCGGGGCAAGATGCGGCAACCGGCATTGGCCTTGCGGGATATCAACAGGCGGGACAGTATGCAATTACTGTTTTTGGCCTTGCGGGATATCAGCAGGCGGGACAGAATGCAATTACTGTTTTTGGCCTTGCGGGATATCAGCAGGCGGGACAGTATGCGGCAACCGGCATTGGCCTTGCTGGGTATCAGCAGGCGGGGCAAGATGCGGCAATCAGCGCGGGCCTTGCGGGATATCAAAAAGCAGGACAAAGTGCGGTAGCCACTGTGGCCGTCGCGTTTTACCAGCGCGTTGGTGAAAAAACAAGGGCATTTGGAGCGTTTTCAAGGCTTTCCAAAGATTAGCGTGTTATTAACGCAAGAATTTCTTCAACGGTCGCCTTTGGCGACCGTTTTTTTGATTTTATTGACAGCGCCTATTATCTTGTGATAAATTGCGTCCGATGAATCCCGTTAGAAATCTTGGCAGATTAGCTAACGGGAAAATAGGCGAATAAGCAAGCAATCAAAAATTTAGATTAATATTTATAATAAATTTCTAACGGGATGAATGAAGCTGAAAACAAAAGAGAATATGAGATGTCTTTCCTTTTAACCCCGGAGATTTCGGAAGATAGGCTTGATTTTGAATACGCGGAATTAAAGAAGCTTATTTTAGAAAGCGGAGGCGAAGCCACTCAAATAAATCCGCTTGAAGACAGGCGCCTGGCTTATCCTATAAAAAAACAAAAACAGGCGTATTTAGGCGTCATTTACTTTAATATTGATTCCGATGGACTCGATAAAATGAAAGGCGTTTTAGCTCTTAACACAAAAGTCTTAAGATTTCTTATTTTAAATAAACCTAACAAATCCACTAAACAAAGGGTTGATTTAACTGTGCGAATGCCGGAAGCAACGCCTCTGCCGACAACGTTGCCTAGCGAAGAAAGGGCAGCAGAAATTCCTAGCGAAAGTTTTGATAAAAAATTAGAAAGTATATTAAATGGATAAATTTTTATGAATTTAAATAAAGTTTTTATTTTAGGAAATTTAACCAGAGATCCGGAATTGAGACAAACGGCAACCGGCCAAAACGTAGCAACGTTTGGCGTGGCCACAAACCGAATTTGGTCTAACCAATCAGGGAAGCAAACACAAACGGAATTCCACAATGTGGTTGTTTGGGGGCGCCTTGCCGAAATAGCCCACCAGTATCTTGGCAAGGGCCGGCTTGTTTTTGTTGAAGGACGGCTTACGACAAGAACATGGCAGGATCAAAGCGGACAAAAAAGAAACCGCACCGAAATAGTTGGCGAAAACCTTCAACTTGGACCCCGCCTGCAGACGCCTGAAGCGTCAGCGACTGGCGGGCAAGCGCGTTTTAACCAAACTCCGAAGTCAGAAGTTCTTCCGGAAGTTCAGTTAGACGACATGCCTAAAAACGATGAAGAAATTAAAGTTGAAAATATACCTTTTTAGAACATGGAAAAAATCAATCTAAAATTAAATGTTTGCTACTTTTGCAATCAAAATATAGACGACATTGACTATAAAGACGCCGATTTACTGCGCCAGTTTATTTCCGCTCAAGCAAAAATAATGCCAAGAAAGCGAAGCCGCTTGTGCGCCAAACATCAGAGGCGCCTGGCCAGCGCCATAAAACGCTCCAGATTTATGGCTTTTCTTCCTTTTACTTCAAGATAAGAAAAATAAATACCGACCATAAAGATCGGTAATCGAAAATCTCTTATTTTCTGAGTTTTGCTATCATCAAATCCGTTTCCGAAACCAGCTTCTTGAGAATTTCCGGATCACTGCGAGAGTGCCCTGCAACAACGACATGAAGTTTTGAAATAGGAAGTGCGCGATGCAAGCGGATTGCGCTCTCTACTTGACACACATCATCATAACGCCCGTGAATAATTGAAATGGGAACGCGAGGTATGCGATGTGCGTTTTTCAAAATATATCCATTCTCCAGAAAACAGAGATTTCTAATATAGTGGGCCTCCATTACGGCCAGCGAAACAAAAGGTCCTGATAATATTTCTTTTCTTAGATCTTCTTCGGATCGTGAAACAAGATTTAGCCGCGCAGATTCATAATATGACATCTCATAAGCGTATTTGCGTTGTGTCTTTAAATCGCCGGAGGTCATCATGGCAAAATAATAATCAATGGGATTATTACGCGCATATGCAGGTAAATTATTAAGAAAACGCTCGCATATTTCCGGAAAACGAGAACGTTCCATCTGGCCGTTTAAATAATCAAGGCATTCTTTTCTTTCTGAAAGGAAAATCCCTCGCAATACCATGCCCAAAACATTTTCCGAATGTTTAATCGCGTAAACAAGTGCAAGAGTTGACCCCCAAGAACCACCGAATATTAATACCTTTGTCTTTCCGAGGTGATTTAGTAATTTACGAATATCATCAACAAGATGCTGTGTAGTATTGGCGTAGATGCTTGCGTAAGGCCTGCTTCTGCCACTTCCGCGTTGGTCAAAAATTATAATACAGCATTTTTTAGGATCAAAGAATCTTCGTGTGTTCTCATCACAACCGGCTCCCGGCCCTCCATGCAGATAAAGCACGGGAATACCGTTTGGGTTGCCGCATTCCTCATAGTAGATTTCATGTCCGTCACCGACCGAAAGATAACCGGAATTATATGGCTCAATAGGAGGAAAGAACCCATCGCAAACTCGCGACTTCATCAAAAACTCCTTTTTCCTTAAATATTAAATTGTTAAAGTGCCCTATAGATTACTATAACTAAGTACAATTGTCAATATTTTTTATTCTTTAATAAATATTAAAAAATAACAATAGTAATTTTCCGAAGCTTATGAAAACGTTTTAGCATGGCTTCGCCCCGCAACTGCGGGGCGAATAAAACGTTTTCATCGGACAATGAGGGAGCCGCTGGGCGACCGAGTGCGCGAGGAAAATTATTATTGTTGTTTTTGATTCTTTACGCGATTTCGGTTTTCTCTTTTTCTTTTACAGATTTTTTGATACCGCTAATTATATCTTTAAGCAGATTTTGATTTTCTTTAAGATTTTGACGGCTGGCCTCAAATCCCTGGCCCAACTTTTGATTTTCATAGTTTATCCAAGTGCCGGATTTTGACAATACATTATATTTAAGCCCGCAATTAATTATATCGCCTTCCCGCGATATGCCCTCGTTATACATAATGTCAAACTCAGCTATTTTGAATGGCGCTGCCACTTTATTTTTCACAACTTTTACCGTTACTCTGTTCCCGACGACATCGTCGCCTTTTTTAATCTGGGCGTTGCGACGAACGTCCAGCCGAACGGAAGAATAGAATTTTAAAGCCATGCCGCCCGGCTGGGTTTCGGGATTCCCGAAAAAGACACCGATTTTCATTCTTAATTGATTTATAAATATCACAGCCGTATTGCTTTTAGCGGCAATGGCATTTAATTTTCTTAGCGCCTGCGACATAAGGCGCGCCTGAAGACCCATATGGGAGTCGCCCATTTCCCCTTCTATTTCGGCTCTTGGTGTAAGAGCCGCTACCGAATCAACAACGACAACATCACAGGCATTTGAGCGTACTAAACTTTCAACAATTTCGAGCGCCTGCTCGCCATTATCCGGCTGTGAAATTAAAAGATCGCTGACGCGAACGCCAATTTTTTTAGCGTATTCCGGATCCAAAGCGTGTTCGGCGTCAACAAAGGCAGCCAGTCCTCCCTTTTTTTGCGCCTCAGCAACCACGTGCAGTGCTAGGGTGGTTTTTCCCGATGATTCCGGCCCGTAAATTTCAATAACCCGACCCCGCGGCATGCCTCCAACGCCAAGCGCTATGTCCAAAGAAAGAGAACCCGTAGAAATTACATCGACATCAACCTTAGGCACTTCGCCAAGTTTCATTATTGAACCTTCGCCAAACCGCTCTTTTAAACTTTTTACTGCTTCATCCAACGCCTTATTTTTTACATCATTTTTTGGTTCTTTTGCCATATTTTTCTAAAAATTGAATTAATTAATAAAAATTTTTAGATAAAAATATGAGCATCCCGCCGAAGCCTTAGCGAAGGCGGAGGCCATACCTTTATTTATTCTCTAAAAACCTGTCTTATTATTTTTGTAACTTTTCCGAGGTTATTAACTGATTTAATTTCAATAATGTTCAAGCCGGCGGCGAGCTGAATATCTTTTGAAAAACTGCCGTCAGAAGAAACATACACGTTCTCTCCGTTTACTGTCAAATCAACACCGCTGTCGGTTTTGCCTTTTACAAGAAGCGATTCATCACGGACAATCATATCCTCTTTTGGTTCTATAACCAAATTAGGCGGCCCGATCAAAAAATTAAATTGATACCATAAGTAGGCGGAAACTAAAACTAAAAGCGTCCCGCCTAAAAAAACCATCAGTTTTTTCGGCGTCAAAATAAAATACGAATTTCTTTTAGAAACAATAGGGCTGTTGACATAAGATATCTCGTTTGTCGCATGGTTCTCGTTTTTATACATTTCCATAATTTCATTTTCATTAAGATCTAAAAATTTGGAAAGTCGTTTGAAAATTCCTTCTCTATAAATCGCCGGCGGCAATTTATCAAACTCGCCGGCTAAAAGCGCCTGAAGATGATAGACCTGAATTTTGGTAAGTTCGCTTAGTCTTTCCAAATTTAAGTTTTTTTCTTTTAATTTTTCTTTTAAAAAATCAGCGAACACCGGCACGATCCGGCTTTCTAAAATAGACTTATTTTTTTCGCTGGCGCGAAGTACCTCATTTTTATTCTTCATTAGTTTCATTTAAACTTGCGTCATTTTGATTAAATTTATCAGAATAAACCTCTCTGGGCTTTGCGCCATCGCCGGGGCTGATATAGCCCTGCTCTTCAAGAATATCCAAAAGGCGCGCCGCCCGAGCATATCCCACGGATAGCCGCCTTTGAAGAAGCGAGGCCGATGCTTTTTGGGCTTGCAAAATAACCGTTTTGGCCTCACCCAATAGTTCATCCTCTTCTCCGCCAACCGGCGAATCAAATTCGTTCGGATTGGAAAAATCTAATTCCGGCGGAGAGAAAGTTGTTGATTCTTCTGTTTCGCCAATTTCCGAAACAGGATTTTTTTCGGCAATATAATCAACAACCCTTTTAATTTCTTTCTCCAAAATATAGACACCTTGAAGCCGGCGTGGCTTTGAAGCGTCGCCGGCAAGATAAAGCATATCACCGTTCCCCAAAAGTTTTTCAGCTCCGGCCATATCAAGAATTGTCCTAGAATCAACTTGGGAAGGTACTTGCAATGCAACGCGGCTGGTAATATTGGCTTTAATCAAACCAGTCAAAACTTCTACCGACGGCCTTTGGGTAGAAACGATAAGATGAATTCCGACGGCACGCGCCATTTGCGCTAAGCGGATAATCGTGCCCTCAACTTCCCTACCGTAAGCCGCCATAAGGTCGGCTAATTCATCAATGACAATAACTAAGTATGGCATAAATAAGTCTTCTTCTTTTTTCCTCAAAACTTGATTGTTGTAGCTTAATATATCCCTAACATTGGCTTGTGAAAGAGTTTCGTAACGTTGTTCCATTTCTTTAACCGCCCATCTTAAGGCATTGAGTGATTTTTTCCCGTCGCTCAAAACCGGCGTTAAAAGATGGGGCAGATCTCGGTAATAAGCCAATTCAACTCTTTTGGGATCAATAAGAATAAATTTTAATTGACCCGGACTGTTTCGCCAAATAAGTGACGTGATTATACTGTGAATGGAAACGGATTTTCCAGAACCGGTAGCGCCGGCAATTAGAAGGTGGGGCATTTTTGAGAGATCGGTAAAAACCGGTACGCCGCTAACGTCGCGGCCCAAAGCAAATGTTAAAGAATTGGATTTTTTGAAAGTATCCGTATCAAGCAAGCTGCCGAGCCGAACCAGGGCTATAGATTTGTTCGGCACTTCAATGCCAACCAGGGCCTTGCCGGGTATCGGCGCTTCAATTCTTAAAGGATGCGCCGCCAAAGCCAATGCCAAATCATTATGCAAAGTTACAATTTTTGCAATTTTCACGCCTTGAGCCGGCCTTAGAGTGTATTGAGTGACAGTCGGACCAACATTAACTTCCCCCATTTCAACATCAATACCAAAATGTTCTAAAGTTCTTCTGATGATATTGGCATTAGCCTTAATATCGCCCGACATCGGACGGCTTTCCGCTCGTTCAAGCAAATCTATAACCGGCGGATTATAGGCATTACCGATAAATTTGGGGATTTTAAATTCATCTTCACCCTCCGCAACCCCGCTTTGCGGGGCGAAGGAGGACTCAACCGTTTTTGGTATCGTCATCCGTCTTTCTTCTTTTGAAATCGCCTGGTTTACAATCACCGGATTAACTTCCCGACCAGATTCTGGACGAGGCTCCCCACTTTCGGGAGCGACTTCTTCCTCCTCTTCTTCGTTTTCATCTTTCCCGATTCTTAAGGGAATATTCAGAGTCATCAGAAGCGATATAAAAACAAAGGAAATAAGAAGAACTAAAGAAGCCCAAAAACCGAACATTTTATCTAAAGAAACGGCTAATATGTAACCCGCTAAACCGGCGTTATTATCCGAAGAATAAAGCTCCGAGATGCCTAAAATTGAAATAAAAAGTAAAAAGGCGCCAAATATTGTTACAAAATAAATATGTTCGCGGCGCGATTTTAAAAATTCGTAGGCCATCACCAAAAATACCGCCGGCAGAATGAAATAACCCCAACCAAAAAGATAATTGAAAATTTTGTAAACAAAATCGCCGAATGGCCCGGCTTTCTGCCAGACACTTAAGAGAACGATAACGGCAAAGCTGAAAAATAAAATCGCCAAAATGGCTTTCTTGGTCTGGCCTTCCAAATCAAAAAGAGGTTTTTTCGCGTGAGACGGAACTGATTTTTTTACTTTTTTTCGTCTTGCCATACTGATATAAATCTTAGTATAAAAAAGAGCCGCTGGCAAGCAGCGGCTAATGCGCAATTATAGAGTCGCAATTCAACAATAATAGCAGCTAAATATTATTCATGCGAGCACCGCCGTAATTAAATTTTATGAAAATAATCCACCGAAATAGTAATGTTCACCAAACTTTTGTCCAGGTACTCCAACCTGTTCCGATGTTGCAACTATATACTCATGTCCTCGGAAACTACCAAAGTCGTTTTTCTCAACCTTATTTAAATACTGCAAAGTGTGGTTTTCACCTTCTAACCGTTCAGGGCCTCTTCCGCCAATAAAGATGTTATTACTGTAGTTTCGCATTAAGGCTCGTTTCAGAAAAGGAACTACTTTCTTGTCATACCAACCGCCGTAATGCATTATCCAGACAGGTTTTTCAGCAATCCAAATTACTGTAGTGCCATGACTTGAACTTGAGCCTGGTGCCACTAAGTAATAATCCAGTAGATAGTATTCACCCGCCCGAAAAGGAATACTCTTTGAGCCTGGTAAGCCTAGAATAGGGGTTTTCGGTACTGGCATTGCCCAACCGCTTCTCATTGCCTCAAAGAAAAACTCTTCTATCTTTTGGATGCTCATGTGTTGCTCCTTTACTGCTCTTAAGTTGTTAATTAACAACAAATAAAATAACATAGGAAATGTCGTTAGTCAAGATTAGTAGGAGCTCGTGGAGAGTATTGGTTTGAGAGATTGGATAGATTAATTTTGATTCCAAAGATAAAATAAATCCCCCACACTCATGTATAAGTGTGGGGATAAAAAAAACCGCTGGTTGAACCATGCGGATTTTATAATCTATTTTTGTACCATTGCAATTGTTTTCCAATTCCTAGGCTCTTAAGAGGAATGATGCATTTTCGTTCTTGAAGTAATTTAACAATAAACTCTCTGTATTTTTTGCCACAGAAAAAATGGATTTCAGCGCTCTTAATAATTCTTCGTCGAATCTGCTTCACAACTTTTCTCGACCATTGTTTTCTTTCACATACAGCCATATTATTTAATGTGACATCATATTGTCTAATTAGTTTACTAGGTTCAAGAAGACCGTGTTTTGCAGAAAGAATAAATACTTTGTCAAAATGACTACTGGCATACTTCCATGCGAGTCTAAAGAGTGAAGAGATATAAATATCTTTTGCCTTGTAACGGCCATCGCGTTTGTTTTTTACACAAGAAACCAAAGCTACTTTCATTAGCGGCCCCTCCCATTTTTTCAAGAACTAATTTAGTTTAAGATAATACAACTTTTAATTCAAATAAATTATTATTTTAATTGATAGATTTTTGCAGGGGCACCTGGATTCGCCCCGCAGCTGCGTGGTTGGAGACCGTTGTTTTCTTTAACAGGGGCTCGTAGAGGATGTTAGAACCGGGGTTGAGAAATTAAGTATGCCAATTGATATTCCTAATTTAAGTTTTGGGAAATAAAAAATCGCCGGTCTGCCCGGCGATATATACCAAATTTAGTAATATTAGTTTTTATTTTTATGTACTCCCGAGGTGCCTCCGTCTCTTTTAATAGTTATTATATGATCATATCTTGATGCACCCTTACCAAACATATAACCCACTAATTGTTGTTTATCTCCATTTTTTAAGATAGAAATTTTATATGCGGCTGGCACCGGTAATTCTTTAAATTCTATTCTACCTTCGGAATCGCTTATCCCTGTCATTTCATTGATTATTTCTTTTGATTCAAGAGATGAAAATTGCGACACAAAAACAATCTTGCCGCTGCCCCCATCTTCAAATTTAACTACAATTTCTGTTTTCTTTGAATGACTAAATTGAATACAACTGGCCACTATTATTGCAACAAAGAACAATGCAAGCCGAGAAATAATTTGCATCGTTATATCTCCCTTTTTAGTTTTTCAAGAACAATTACTTATTAAATAACATTAACAATTATCATCTGTCAAATCTAGCAGTGGGTACTGGACGAAGTTAGAATCTGTTTGATGGGTTTGATGGGAAAATCGCCGTTTGGAGTTGTGAGGAAATGGTAATAAAAAAAACCGTAGATTTATTTTTTATCCTTCTTAACTAATTATCTACGAATCATATTTTTTACTACTTCTAAATTCATATCTCCTCGATGAAATTGTCCTAGATATCTGTAAAATCTTTCTAAAATCCTTATCTTATTCTGTTCGTAAACCTGCAACATTTTTTCTTGAATTCCTGAATGATTTATAACCCACAAAGCTTTAAAATTCTTTTTGTTTTCGACATCAGGTAACTGCACTGAATCAATAAACTCGACATTAGATTTTCCTAACAACTCGACCATCAAGTAATTGAGAGCTATGATTTCGTGAGAAAACCAAAACTCGCATTCAAGTTTACCGCTCAAGGTCTCCCCGAGAGCAGAAACCGCTTTCATCCAATTTCGTGGCTCTCCCCACGGGTCTGGATGACGGATAAAACAAAAATCATACGGTTGGCCGACTTCCCGTAAAGTACGGATTAAGAAGAGTTCATTATTAATATTAAATTTTGTATTAGAGTCAGCAAATAAATCTCTCACAGCAGTAACTGCATTTTCAGATTTAATAAATCCATATATATCAACCGACTCGCAATCCTTCCAATTAGATGGTAAATCTTGCACATTTTCAAAAGCTAGAACTAGACATTTCATATTTTTATAATAACAGGTTTTATCCCACTCTGCTATTAAATTTATTTTGCAGGGGCACCTGGATTCGCCCCGCAGCTGCGGGGTTGGAGACCATTGAGACTGCACGGGTGGAGGGAATCGCCCCGCCACTGCGGGGTTAGAAACCATTGTTTTCTTGGCAGGGGCTCGTGGAGGATGTTAGAACTGCTATCCAATTATTTCTATAATATTTTAATAAATTCATCAACAGTAAGACCAGATTGTTTAATGATTGATCTTAAAGTTTTTGGAGTCAAATCTTTGCGATGAAATGGAATTGTAATTCTCAAATTTTTCTTATCTAAATGACGCAGTTGAATATGGCTGCCGGATTGATGGAATTCATAAAACCGAGCTCTTTTCAAAGCTCGGATTACCAAAGATGACGGGATGCGAGGAAGTTTGGACACAAATTTACATTGTGATATCAACTTTCTCTCTGATTCTTGTAGATGAATTACTGAAAGGTAATGCTTTTTCTTTTAGTATTGCTTCTAAATAGCACCGAATAGCGTCTTTTGCCATTTCTCTTGAGTGTTTCAAATTGTCACCTTCAGTCACAAGACCAGGAAGTTTTGGGACAGTAATGGTATACCCAGCTCCGTTGGATTCAAACATTACTTCGTATTCGTAGATTTTCTCTTTATAATTTTTCATTAACTCAATCATATCAAATTATAAAAAAATCTGTCAATAAATTTGAGCAGGTAGCTTGTGCAAGGCATCGCTTGTGGTGAGCGAAGTCGAACCAGAACCGAGTTTAAGAGATTAAACAGGTTAATTTTGATTCCGGAAGTGAAATAAAAAACCACTGGTTTATAGTAGGCAGTGGTCATAATATTAAACTGTAGTATTATTTAAAATCTTAAAGTGATCCGTGCCACTCACAATACGCACGATCCTTACAATGTTCTTTCCCATGTCTTTCGGAAAGATTGTGCCAACCCATATAGTCATGAAAAAAGAATATGCGCCTACTACCCCATTTGAATTTCAGGTCGAAACCATCAAAACCATTATCCTGAAAGTACAGCCTAAAACTTTTTAGAAAACTCATCAGTCTTTTCAAGATTTGTCCCTCCAGAAATTGTTAGAGAATTCAATTCTTCAGATCATTACATAAATTTAATAAAAAGTCAATATATTTTTGCAGAGGCTCGTGGAGGATGTTAGGACCAAGATTTGGCTTAAAAATGAAGAGGTCTACATCCCAGAATTGGCGCCGGCAAGTTAAATAACCCTTCCCCACCCCGCCACTCACTATACCATTCTCTCCAATGCTACAGTTCTGTATTTGCAATCAACCAGTGCTTTATAGCCAAACTTTGTTAGAAAACTGATACCTGCCAATGGAAAACTGTCAGATATTAAAACTTGAATGTAGTTTGTTGCTCCTTCCATTGACGCAATAGCAAGGGCTACAGGAACTTGGATAATCTGACCATTAGCAATCTGTGTTTTAGTAATACCAACAACTTTAAGACCAAGCTCCGTTGCTATTTTAGGCGTTACTTGCAAATCGCCCGTAAAGCCAGTGTCTAAAACAACAAAAGGGGCTTGCACAGATTGCCCCCAAGCCACAACTACTTTTATTAAAGGTATGTTTTCTATGAATACGCCGCTGATCATTTTACAAATTACTTAAAATTGTCGGTAAATGTTTTTGCCATCGTTTCAGCCACGTCAAATCCTATCTTAACAACATAAAAAACCTTATTAGGATGATTTTGTCTGGCTAATTCAAGAGCTTCAGCGCTTGTGTTGCCAAGATATGTATTTTTACTCTCAATATCAATCGCCAAAAACTTACCTCTTTCTTTGGGATCATAGTTGACTTTAATCTGCTCGTATATTTTAGCTCCTTCTTCTGCTATTCTCTGAATATCGGCTTTTTTAATTAGTTCTTCATTGTTATTCATAGGTTTGAAAGGGTAAGGAGTTATTAGTAATTCCACTATAACAACAATTCATAAAGAATACAACAATATGCACTATGTGCCCCACCCCGCTACTCACTATATATTTTATAGGGGCTTATGGAAGACATCAGAACCAGAATTATATCTTATTCAAATCCCCGTCTAAAATAGTTGGTTTAACCAAGGCAATCTCAAGAGCGTATTTTTGATTTTTATCTATTGGGTAAAGAAAATATATTTTTTTCTTAAGATAATAACCGAGTCCAATTTCCATCAAAACAGAAGTTCCTATATAACCTTCAATTCTATTTTTAGGATAATTTAATATAAGCAAAGCATCGCTTTCAGCTACTCTTTCTAATCCTTCATAAAGCGAATTACCTTTTTGCGCCTGTTTTAATTCATCATTAAAAACCTCCTTTGTATTAGGATTATCAGAATAATGAGAAACGTCTTGCGACATTACTATTGAATGTCCGTTGGTTTCTAGTGCTTCTTTTGCAGTTAGCATTTCTTTTGCAAACTGCATACTGCTACAAATCATTATTTTCATACAGTTATATTAACAAAAATAACTGTATTTTCAAGCAGGGGCACCTGGATTCGCCCCGCAGCTGCGGGGTTGGAGACCGTTGTTTTCTTTAGCAGGGGCACCTGGATTCGAACCAGGGTCCTTCGTTTTGGAGACGAAGATTCTGCCGCTGAACTATGCCCCCTACTTCTTTCCTTCTTTATGAACCGTATGCTTTCTGCACCATTTGTCCCGCTTCGCGGGATCTCGCGTAGCGAGACAGAACTACTTTTTTGCTTCTTTGTGTAACACATGTTTTCTACACCACTTACAAAACTTTTTGTATTCCAACTTCCGCTCAACCAGTTTTTTATTTTTCTGGGTATAATAATTTGTCCGCTTACATAGCGAGCATTGAAGTTTTGTTACTTTGTCTTGCGCTTTCATAATGTTTTTGATTATTTATTTACTAAAGCCACCCGTCAGATTCGAACTGACGACCTACTGTTTACAAAACAGTTGCTCTACCGCTGAGCTAGGGTGGCAAAAGTTTTGAGAGCAAAAGCACTGCTGAAAATCCTCACTCAATTTTACAATCTCGGCAACGCCTCAATCAAAAAACTGTGTTCGGATTTTCCCCGGGCGCTTATTTAGCGCCCGTCAAAAGCTGCGCCTTCTCGCTTTTGACCCGTTTCGCTACCTCGGCATCCTCCGCGACTTTGTAAAAGTTATATCACATTTTAGCTTAAATCACAAATTTTATATTATTTATAAAACCCCGATTAATCGGGGTGATAAGATTTATTAAAGAAGCAGAATCCCCTGCTCCGTAAGAAACGGTAACAGCACAAGCTCGGCCGCCGCCTCGCTCGCGCCAAGAAGTTCGCTGCGCGACCAAAGTGTAGGCTCCCCATAATCTTTTTTCCTATTTTTCTGAAAAACTTCCAGTGTTGCCGGAGGAGCAATGCGGCAGGTTACAACATGCCGTTTCCCGAAAAACATGAAGTTTTCTAGTTCTTTACTAACCTGCTCATGAATATCAGCCGGCACGTGCGCATCACCAAGAAATTTTTCAACATTTTCCGCAACGCTTATGTCGCGATTTATATAGTCAATCCATTTAAGATGGCCGTTTGTCTCGTCAATGTGCCTGATTTCTCCATAACGGAGGTCTGCCTCGGCTAAAGTTTCAAGCTTGGCAACGGCATTAAGATGCCTTGGAGTAGTTTCAATGGCGATGATTTTTGAGAAACCGTCTTCTACGGCTTTTTTCACTGGAAGATTTACAATGAGTCCGGCATCAACAAACTGATATTCTCTTCCTCCAAAAAATACAACCATTGGTTCCCAGAAAACCGGAATACGCATTGAGCCAATCACGATGGCTCGAAAAAATTCTGGAGTCATTCCGGAAGTTTTATTTGAAAACGAAAGTATCTCGCCAGAAATAAAGTCGGCAACAGCTACCTGAAGTTCGATTGGCGACCGAAGCACTGCTTCAAAATCTACTTCACGATCAATAACCCTATCTAGTTCCTTTGTTTTAAAAATAGATGAAGCCCCAAGTATCGGCAAACGCCCTCTTTTTACCGACTCTACAAAGAGTCTCCAATAATCACGCTTATAAAGTCTCCCTGGTTTTATACCGAGCCATATTTTCTCAAGACACGAAGCTTTACCAGTCATAAATCCAAGAGCGTTAGGTACTCCCCCGGATATTGCATAGATTGCTTTAGGGTAGATACCAAGCGACTCCAAAAGCACCAAACAATGAATCTGAAACATGGCGCGATACGAACCTCCGGATAAAACTAGAGCTAAATCTTCCACGATTCTCATGGTAAAACATCCTTTCTTTGCGATCGCGGCTTTTTATGAAAGATCGATTGCTTTTATTATAGCATATAAGAACGTGCTATGAAAGACTCCGCGATGTTGACTCCCGGTGTTTTTTGTACTATTATAATATAAGAGATTTGGCCACTCCAAGGCCTATTTTTTATGGAAATTAGAAATATCGCTATTATTGCCCATGTTGACCATGGTAAAACCACACTGACCGATGCCTTAATGCGCCAAACAGGCGCTACCAGCGAAGGCGTGTCTATGGATTCAAACGCGCTCGAACTCGAGCGTGGAATTACCATATATTCCAAGAATGCCTCCGTTTATTATCCCTCGAAAACCTCGGGACGTCCCGTAACAAAAATCAATATCGTAGACACGCCGGGTCATGCCGATTTCGGTTCTGAAGTTGAGCGGGTTTTGCGATCCATTGATTCGGTGCTTCTTGTAGTTGACGCGCAGGAAGGACCAATGCCTCAAACACGATTTGTTTTGAAAAAATCGCTAGAGCTTGGCCTTAAGCCAATAGTGGTTATAAATAAAATAGATAAGCCGGCAGCGGATCCGACGCGTTGCGAAGAACAGGTTTTAGAACTTTTTTTTGAACTTGGTGCGAATAATGAACAATCAAATTTTCCTATCGTCTACACAATCGGCCGGCTGGGAATCGCAAAAAAAAATCTTCAAGACGAATCCGATAACCTTGATCCCTTACTTGATACGATTATCGACCATGTTAAACCGGCATCTTCAGATTTGTTAAACCATAAACCTCTTAGAATGCAGCCATTTAATCTTGCTTACGATAACTTTATGGGACGGCTCGCAATAGTGCGCGTTCACGAAGGCATTGCCGCAGCGGGAGCCGGTGTTTTTATTAAAAAACCAGACGGCGAAACCCGTTCCGGAAAAATCACCAGAATTTTTACTTTCAACGGTTTGGAAAGAGTTGAAACAAGCGAAGTGCGCGCCGGCGATATCGCGCTTATTGCCGGTCTTTCTGATATTTATATCGGCGAAACAATAGCGGCGGATGACGCGGCACTTCCCTTGCCGGCCATTGCTATCGACGAGCCAACTATCGCGCTGACATTTCTTGTAAATAATTCGCCTTTTGCCGGACGCGAAGGAAAATTTGTAACCTCGCGCCAATTACGCGATTATTTAGAACGCGAACTTGAAGTAAACGTAGGATTGCGAGTTGATTTTAATCAATTTGATAATTTTCGCGTCTTTGGTCGCGGTGAATTTCATATCGCTATTTTACTGGAAAACATGCGGCGCGCCGGCTACGAACTGCAGGTTTCCCAGCCGCAAGTTATTATCCGCGAAGAGAACGGCAAAAAAGTAGAACCATTTGAGGAAGTAATCGTTGATACGCCGACCGAACATCAGGGAACAATTATAGAGCGTCTTGGCAGTCGCGATTTTGTCATTAAAGAAATTAAGAGCATGGGCGAAATATCAAGGCTTTCATTTGAAGGTCCGACGCGCGGACTTTTGGGATACAGAAGCCAATTCGTCATAGATACCAAGGGCGAAGGCATCCTTTCATCGCGCGTTATCGGATTTCGCCCGTACGCGGGAGAAATTAAAAAGCATAACACCGGCTCCATGATTTCAATGGCATCTGGCAAAGCGCTGGGTTACGCGCTTTGGTTTTTACAGGAACGAGGGCTTATTTATATCGGTCCCGGCACTCAAGTTTATGAAGGAATGGTGATTGGGAATACTTCTAAAGGAGAAGAAATGCCCGTTAATCCGACAAAGGGCAAACATCTTACAAACGTACGCGCCTCCGGTTCCGACGAAGCGATAAATCTTATTCCACCTTTCACGCTTAGCATTGAGCGAGGCCTTGAAATAATGGCGGAAGACGAATATCTGGAAATTACGCCAAAAAGCGTCCGCCTTAGAAAACAATATCTTTCCAAAGTAGAACGGGCCAGAGCGCACCGGATGATTACTGGTCAAAGTTAGCAATAACTGTTATGCTTTAAATAACAGGATTGAATAATGAAATTTTAATTTATAATTTTTAAAATTAACAAACTTTATGCCAAAAGTCACCATTTACACAACTCCTACCTGTATCTACTGCAAAATGACCAAGGAATTTTTTAAGGAGCATAACATCGCATATGAAGAAAAAGATGTTTCTTCTGATGATAAGGCGCGGGAAGAAATGATTGCCAGGTCCGATCAGATGGGCGTACCGGTAATCGATATTGACGGTCAGATTACAATCGGCTTTGATAAAGAAAGGCTTTTAGAATTATTAAAAATAAAATAATTACAAAATCCCCCCGCAGCTGCGGGGGGATTTTGTTTTGGTGCGTTTATTCTACTAAATCCAAACCTATTTTGAACGGAACTGACCGCCTCCGCTTCGCTCCGGCGGAACGCTCGGGCGCGGCGGAATTCCCCCCGCACCCCCCTTCCGCCACGCCCTCGCTTCCAAAATTTCATGGCGAAAAAAGATGCGAAAAATTGTTGGTAGTTTGAAATTATGGTAAAATGAAATCATGGATGAGTCGAGGCTTGAACAACCAAAGGTTCAGGAAACAACAGAAGATAATAAAGAAAAGTCACACGCAGACCTTGCCGAAAGCATGGAACTTGATCCTCGATTTTCGGAGATCAGGAGTGAGTTGGTGAAAGACTGGGAAAAAGCAAGCGCCCCCAAAGACATTCTAACTGCCGAAGGTCAGGATTTTCAGTTTGGTGATCCAACTGCTTTTCGACGCGGCGAAGAACCGATCTCACTTGAGGAGCGCGCGCGGAACGCCTTCGCAGAACGTTTTCCTGATGACGCAAAGGAGTATGCCGAAAAGGAAAAAGTGAGAGTGTATGAAAATCCTAAAGATGATCCCGCAATTCTAGAAACGGAAAGGAGGATTGCGGAAATGACAAACTCACATCCTGAGATTCAAAACATTATACGTTTGGGGCGAGGCAATTACGGAGAGACGTATGATCGCGCCCAGCTTCACGCGAGCATGGGCGAATGGAAATGGTTCATTGATACCTACCCCGAGAAAGCCCAAGCATATAAAGATAAGTTTGAACCCGTTAAATGGCGACTTGAGGGTATTGAACGAAGAAAGAAAGGAGAAGAACGGCAAGAGCGGCTCCGTACACCAGATCAGGAACAAGTCAATGAACAGTTTGCCTTGCGGCAGCTCGGAGGAAATTACGACCACGTTTCCCAAACACAAGAGAGGGTTCTTAACCTTAAGAAAGAAGCTGAAGAAAGCAAAAAGTCCTTGCAGGAATTGCAACGCTCGGCCGGTTTTCCGGAAACCGATACCGAGACGGCAAGCAGTAAATTATTTGAAGAAGAACGAGGACGCCTTGAAAGAGAGTCGCAAGCGCTTACGCTCTTAGAGCAGCATTACTTGGATTTATATTCTGCCGAAACCGGAGAGCCGATAGAGGGATCGGAAGAATTGGAAGAACAGCTGGTAGAAAAGTCGCGAGAAATGGAGGAAGTGGCAGAAAAAACTCAAGAATTTCTCCGAAGGGAACGTGAAAAGTTTATTACTGAATTTATCAAGGACGGCACGGAGCAAGTTTTCCAGAAATTCGATAGGCAGTTTAATGAGAGTGAAAATGGACAAAAGGCCAGGAACTTACTCAAGGTAAAAATATGGCACACAGTCGTGAATAGTGAAAAGGAATGGATTGAAACCGGAAAAGGAAGAGGAGATTTGATAGGTTTCAAGGCGGCTCTCGAGATAAAAAAGTATAAAGTGCCCGGACAAGAAAAAGAGAAACAATTTATTACGAACATCAAAGTTGAAATGATGGGTGAAGAAGATCGGGCAGAGATAGCTGAGTTAGTAAACGAACAAGAAAAAGCACTATTGCAACGTAAGGAGAAAGAAGGCACAGTTAAAAAAGAGGAGAAAACAAGTTAAATATGAAAACCATAAAACAGCTAATTAAGGAAAAGTTTCCCGACACATACAGCGAGGAACAGCTCGATGAAATAATCGAGAAAAAGATAGCTCGATTCCCTAGTTTTTTATTTACTCCGCTTCAAGAGTTTTTAACAGAAGGCAAAGAGCCAAACATTGAAGTAGAAGGATATTCTTTCAAAGATTTAACGAGCGAGCACGGAATACAGCCGATCGGAGCATTTCTGACCCTCTTTTGGCTTTACAAAGAACCGGATCATGCAAAAGAAGCGTTAAAAAAGGGTCATGACGACGTCCGCATTGGTATGACAGAGAGGATGTTACATCCGGGAATGTACTTCACTAAATCTATTGAGGTTTGGAAGAAAAGTCCCGGAGCAGTAACCGATAAGGAGTTAGTTCTCGCTGCAGAAGAGATGTTGATGGCTGCTGGCCCAACGATTGAATTGATGTGGGACCTTCCTACACACACCGTGAGTTTGTTGGTCAATAAAAAAATTAATGTAGTTGGAATTGTCCGGCTTCCCGATAGGAATCTTTCGCGTGAGAAATTGATTGAAAAATCTCAGGAGCAACTTGGCATTCTCTTATCACTAGATCGGCACATCCCAATTTGGGTTCCTCTTGCCACACTCGGTCCGCAGCCTTACGTTATTTTCGAATATAACAAATAAATGGCGAAGCAAAAACAGTATGGGTATAAATTACGCGTCTCGAAGTTCTGGATATACACGCATAAGCTCGGTTAAAACTTCAGCCGGCACATCAGCGACCACGCCTTTTTCAATGCGACGACGAAGTTCACGAAGCATAGCGGCATGTGACTCTTTGAGCCTTGCCAAAGCGTCAGGCTTTATCCACGTATTACGAGGATCGAGATCTCGACTGGCTTGAAACAACCAATCAAGCAAATGTTCATTTGGAGCATCTTTTAGCCCAGAAAATTTAGCGTAGTCTTTTTCCGCCTCCTCTTGAGAAAAGGATTTTTTCGTCTCCGACACCTTTGGTTGTTCAAACTCTGATTCATCCATAATTTCATTCTACTATAATTTCAAATGACAAACAATTTTCTTACTGCCACGAAATTTTGGAAGCGAGGGCGCGGCGGAAGAGTGTGGGGAGAATTCCGCCATTCCCTTGCAAAAAATAGAGGCGTAGCCCCGCCTTTGGCGGGGCGCGGAGGCGTTCGTCAGAATCAAAAGTTTTTGCTAAAATAGGTTCGAGCTTTGTCGTATAAATACACAAAACAAAATCCCCCCGCAGCTGCGGGGGGATTTTGTTTTGGTGTCTCTATTGTACCAAGTTAGAACCTATTTTCAAAACAAAAGACACTAGCGTTCCCCGCGCGCTACGCGCCTCTGTGCGAAGCACAGAGCTTTCCAAAATGGAAAGTGCGGGAGAACGCAAATACAAAGCGGACGAGGGGAAAGGATTTCGCAAAAATCTCGGCTGATTCTTTTTGAAATTCGCGGGGGTTTCAGATTTGGATTCCGCGCGCAGGAGGGGTCTGGGGAGGAATGCGCGCGGAGCTTTTTTTGGGCGGGGGCTAAAAATTCAAAATACATCAAACATAAAATTGTCTCGGTTATTTCTTTCGCTATGTATTGTCCAAGTCTAAAGGGGATGCACCCTCGGCATCCGCCTCGGGCATTTCCGCTATGGCTACTCGCGCCTAGGTGCCTCTGTGCGGGGATTACCCCGCTCTTCTTGGGGAGAGGAAGTTTCCTCTCCCCGGGTCGGGCGATATACTCCGAGAGTACTCGGAGTACGCCCTCGCCATCCCCACTCTACGCTTTGCATATTTATGTTCGTGGTGTCGCTTTCGCTACTAAACTTATGTGAGTTCGACAACTTCGGCGCTCATCCTTTAGCCATGGACGCTCATAGCGGAAATGCCCGAGGCGGGATACAAATGCGCTTGACCCAGTCCGTCTGATTACAGACGGACTATCCCACCCATTCGCGTGCATAAAACACTCCCTAAAATTACGAGAGCTTTTTTTCTAAGTCTTTATACTCTTTGTTTAGAGTTATTACAGATTCAGGAGCTTTACGGCTTATAACTTCGTTAAGTTGAGTTCTCAGATTGTTAAAAATTTCTTTTGAATTTCCCTGAACATATTTTTGCTCACTGACTAATTTTTCTACAGCAGAATACTGTTGAGTCGGAATACGGAAAGTATATTTTTTTGATAGTGCAGAATAATCCTCATTACTCATTTTGCGAATTTTTTCCTCCAAATCTTTTTGTTCTTGTCTAAATTCAGTTAAATCTTTTTCCCATTTATCTTTTCCAAAAAGTTTTGGTTTGTTTGATTCGTGGTTGGAAATTTTTTGTTTTAGATTTTTCAAATTTTGCTCCTCCGTTTCCCGATCTTTTCTTAATTGCTCTAATTGTTTACCAACAGAAGGGACTTTTATTTCACTTCCATTCAAAATAACTTCTTCATTCGGTAATTCCGATTCTAATTTTATAAGCTCGGACATTAAAGTAAGTGCTTCTTGCTTGTTTTTCTCAATACGAGAAACTTCATTTTCTACATCATTTATACCTCCACCAAAATTCTGCGTTTCAATTTCTTTGCGGAGTTCCTTGCTTTTTTGTTGTGCTTCTATACCAGTTTCTAAATTTTGAACAAGTTTTTGTTTTGTAGTTTCTCGTTCTAAAGATTTTTTCTCAAAATAAGTTTTAGCTTCCTCGTAGGATTTGAATTGCATCAAGCCCTTAACTTTAGTTTGCTCCCAGCTTTGTTCATTCGCATAATATTGCGGTCTTTTTACTCCGTCAAATTTTGTGTAGAGTATATTTTTATGAGCTTTACCTATTCCGCTATTTTCACCTCTAGTAAACTTGTTTATGTCATCTTGAGTTTCAAGCTTTTTTATGTCCTCGGTAAGTTCCTTAATCTGTTCAATTCGTTTTTCAGTGTACTCTTTTAATGCATCAAAATTTAATCTTGGCGGGTATGTTTGAGAATTACGCATCGTTTGCTCAACAAGTTGATTGTCTGTGTCATATTCGCCAAGCATGGCGTATTTTTCATAATCGCCTCCGTAATTCTGAACATAGTTAGGATTAAAATCTACTCCTTTTGCTTTTAATTCCTCAGCCTTTTCTTTTAAAGTAGTTTTAAAAATGTTCGCAAGGTTTTGGAATTCACGAAAAGCTTTATTTGCTTCGGATCCTTTTTCTGGGCTTGCTCTTTCTAAATCTTCCTTAAGGGCTTTATCAATATTCTTGCTTTCTTTATCAGATTCATCAAAAGAGGCTTGTATTTTATTTTCATAAGCTTTTCTAATGGCTTCCTTTACTACTTCAGCTCCATAGGTTTTTTCTAAAACACTCATTTCGTCGGGTAATAATTTAGCATTACGCCAGCCCTCAAACTTTGTTTTTTCGCCTGAAATAGTTATTTTGCTATCACCTCGGTTTAAACTTAAAACTTCTGCTCCAGTTTTTCCGTCTTTAGAAAAAATAACTTGCGCAATATTTTTTTCTAAATTTTTAGAGAGTACTTCTATAGCTTCTTCTTTTCCTTCTGGTGTTTTTAATTTTTCTTGCAAAAGCTCGCCTTCAACAGATTGTATTTTTTCGGTTAATGCTTTCTCTGCGGAATCGTAAGAAAAATTTTCTTCATCAGTATTTACTCCAAGTGTTTTTAGTTTTTCTTTCAACGAACTATCTGCCATTTTTAAATCCGCAGTTTCCTCTTTCGCTTTTTTATAACTAACGACTTCTGGTTCTTCGGCAAATTCTTGATTTTCCACAAGCTGGTCTTTATTTTCAACCCCCATTGTTTGGAGTGCGTCCTTATTTTTATCTATCAAAGTATCTAAGCGAGTAGATTCTTTTTTGGCTTGTTCCTCGGTTTCTTTTGAATACTCTTTCATTCCTTTACCAGTTTTTTCGCCAGATTTCAATTCCAAAGAACCCTTGACCAAATCAAGTTGATTTTTCTGATTCTCAAGCTCTTTAATTCGTGAGCGAATTGGCTCAAGCTCTTTTTCTTGAGACTTTTTCTCCGTTTCTGCTTTGGTTTCTTGCAGATTTTGAGAAATTTTAGACAATTTTTCTTGAAGTGACATATGTCGATATTCTAACATTTTGGGTATTTTTTCTCAATAGCCCCCGCCCAAAAAAAGCTCCGCGCGCATTCCTCCCCAGACCCCTCCTGCGCGCGGAATCCAAATCTGAAACCCCCGCGAATTTCAAAAAGAATCAGCCGAGATTTTTGCGAAATCCTTTCCCCAGAAAATTGTTTTCTTGCGTTCTCCCGCACTTTCCATTTTGGAAAGCTCTGTGCTTCGCACAGAGGCGCGTAGCGCGCGGGGAACGCTAGTGTCTTTTGTTTTGAAAATAGGTTCTAACTTGGTACAATAGAGACACCAGTAAGGAACTCATCGGTTTTTTGGAAGCCAAAATGTGGGACGCGCGAAGCGCGTCCCAAGGATTCCCGCCGAATTTCCCAAACGAATTCAGAATTTTTGGCGCGCTCGCGCGCACTAATTTTTCGCCAAGAGAGAGGTTCGAAATCCCGTGCGATACAAATACAAAAAGAATTTTTGTTGTTTTTTCAAAAGTGATATAATGAAAGTGTTGCAACTGATTTATTAGCTAATTAGCGAAAATGGCTATTTCAGTAATCTTAATTAGCGTTAAGGTTGCAACACTGAAATAGCCATTTTCGCTTTTGTATATTTATGGAAAAACAAAAATTCTTTTTGTATGCTCGCAAGAGCACCGATGTCGAGGATAAGCAGGTTTTAAGTATTGACGCACAGCTCACCGAATTGCGCTCATTTGCCCGAGAGCAGAATTTGGAGGTCGTTGAGGAATTTATAGAAAAGCAATCTGCTAAAATTCCTGGCAGACCTATTTTCGGGCAAATGTTGAAACGTATTGAACGAGGCGAGGTTAGTGGAATCGTATCTTGGCACCCCGATCGCCTCGCGCGCAATTCGGTGGACGGAGGACAGATTGTCTACTTCCTCGACATCGGAAAAATTGCGAGCCTAAAATTTCCCTCACATTGGTTTGAGAATACTCCGCAAGGGAAATTTAGTTTGTCTATGGCTTTTGTCCAAAGCAAATACTATGTAGATTCTCTTTCCGAAAATACGAAACGCGGACTTCGCCAAAAAGTGAGAATGGGTATATTTCCAAGCCAAGCGCCAGTGGGATATCTCAATGACAGCAGAACAAAGACAATCGTAGTTGAGAAAAAGAAATCTAAAATTGTGCGCTTGGCTTTTGAACGATATGTCAAAGGTAATCAAAGGTTAGAAGATATTGCGGAATTTTTGGCGAAATCCGGCGTTACAACTAGAACCGGGAAGAGAATCTCCAAAACCAAAGCGTCTTTTATCCTCTCTAATCCGTTTTACATTGGATTATTCAAATATGGTGGTGAAATCCACGAAGGAAAACACGAGCCAATCATTTCTAAGAAACTTTTTGATGAAGCACAGGAAATGTTGAAACTTCGTGGACAACCTGAGCGTAAACCACAGAACGAACCGCAACCATATTGCGGACTTATTTCCTGTGCTTCGTGTGGAATGATGATAACTGGCGAACATAAATTTAAACGGCAGAAAAATGGTAATGTTCACGAATATACATATTATCGTTGTTCTAAAAAATCTAAAACTATCAAATGTTCAGAATCTGCCGTTAGAGAAAAAGAACTTGACCGCCAGTTATCAACTCTTATTCAAAAAGTTTCTTTGCCCAAAAACTGGGCGGAAGAATTGTTAAAAATGGCAGAAAAAGATTTTAACAATTCCGCCCCGTCTTTGACTGCTGGTGTGAAAGAGAGCGAAACAAAAATATCGGTCATTTCACAAAAGCTAGAGCGACTTCTTACAGGATATTTAGATCAAGTTATTGACCAACCAGATTATTATTTACAAAAATCAAAATTACTTTTGCAAAAGAAGTCGCTCCAAGAAGAAATGACCTCTCTTTCACACAAGCAGAATGATTGGCTCGAACCGATGAAAGAATGGATAAAAGACGCACAAACACTGGACGGAATCGCACGGGATACTGACCTTTTTAAGAAAAAGGTCAAAGCCAAAGAAATCTTTGGCTCGAACCTCTCTCTTGGCGAAAAATTAGTGCGCGTGAGCGCGCCAAAAATTCTGAATTCGTTTGGGAAATTCGGCGGGAATCCTTGGGACGCGCTTCGCGCGTCCCACATTTTGGCTTCCAAAAAACCGATGAGTTCCTTACTGGTG
>JACPLW010000004.1 GCA_016186325.1 Parcubacteria group bacterium
GAAGTATTTAAAGTTTATGATAGCTACTTTTTATTAGATGTAGATTTTTTTGAGCTTGAGCTTACCGAAAAAGACAGACTTTCACACAGAGATGATGTTAAAAATCTCGCAGCCGTTATTAAGCATTATGCAGAGCAAACCATCGGGAAGAAATGCGACAATGTCGAATCTGCAGTTAAACTGTATAACCAGTATTTTAGTCCTCTCCCGGATAGCCGCTCTATGTGGCGTCTCCGATTATTTGTATTGAGTTTGTGCCCCGGCGCATTTAAAGAAGAGCTTAAAAAGGCATTCTTCCGATTGTTTGAGGTTGAGCGTTACTATAACGAGATTATTTCTGGCACAGAATATTTGAAGGCGCTCCGTATTGGATTTCCTGTTTTATCTGACGATGATAAGCGTAAGTATGTAAAACAGGTTATAGATTACTTTGTAAAAAAAGATCAAGAAAGAGAGAATGAAAAAGAAAATTGGCATATAGGGTATGGCTCGAGAATTCTTTCAGTAATAGCTGATCAGCTTACCGAAGAGGAAAAACAAGTAGCTGAAAAAGCTAAATTTACGATCCGCCCTGATTACGAACCGGAGCCGTCTATAAAAATGGGTGGATTTGCCGGCAGTATAAGGCCGAGAGGCCCGATTACCCAAGAAGCGTTTGGGAAACTTCCAATAGATGACATTGCGAAAAAATTAAGAACCGAATGGAAGCCAGAGAAGTTAAGAGAAGAAAACACAAGTGAAGATTTTCACAACCCTTTAAATGCCGAGGGTGCTGGTGAATTATTGCGTGTAGATATTTCTAAACGACTGCAGGAATATGTAAACAATGCCAACCTCTTTTTTGAACGAGATGTATTAGACCAGCACTATACTTATTCTTTTCTGCGAGGCGTACAGGAGGTTCTTCGTGGCAATAAAACGGAGGTCAGTGGTATAAATTGGGATAACTTGGTAGCTCTTTGCGTCACGATAAAGAAATCTGGCGAGACGAAATCTTTCGATAGCGGTAATCGCGAGCGAGATTCCTTTGACGCGTGGCTTTCTGGCTGGACAGGCGTTCATTCTGCTATGACAGATGTTGTCCAAGAGCTGTTGACCGAAGAAAGGGGTGTTAAAATCGACTTTCCTAAATATCGCGATGATCTGTTTGGGGTCATAGGATATCTCCTTTCTTATCCCGATCCAGTCCCCGCCGACGAAGAGCCGAAAACAGCAAAAATGACTACAACGCCTCCCGGCGCAAAAGAACAGATGGTAAGCGATCCCTATTCAATGGCAATCAATACGGTGCGTGGTAGAGCATTTCAGGCCTTCGCATTGTTTATGTATCAAGACGGCAAGAGATTTTCAAAGGAAGATAAAATAAAAATTTCATCCGATGTTAGGGAGCTATACGAGGCCGTTCTCAAAAAAGAAAATACCCGGGCTCTTATGTTTATGTTTGGGCATTACTTACCGTCGTTCTACTTCAGAGACAAAGAGTGGATGCAGAGCCTTTTCTCGCAGATTTTTTCTGCAGAGTCAACAAAGAAGAATCTCTATACTGCAGCATGGGAAGGATATGTTTCAGCCAATCTTTACGAAGAGATATTCTTCAATCTCGATATTCAGAAGTTATACGAACGGGGTCTTGCCCTGACAGATTCGGACTACCCACAACAAAAGCATTTCAAAGAGCCGGACGAAGGTGTTGCTGTTCATATTGCACTTGCTTTTATGCACTTCTCAAAATTTGGGTTCGATCATGATCTTTTCAAAAAATTCTGGAGTATGCCAAACCTGGAATACCATAAAGAATTCATTTCATTTATCGGTCGCCACTCTATTTCACGAGAATCGGCTGCGGAATGGATAAAATACAATAAAGTCGATATTGAAAAACTTAAGAAGTTCTGGGATTGGGCACTTGAAAATTGCAACGCGGGTGCTCTTACTGGGTTTGGGTTCTGGATCAATACAGAACGCAGTGCGCTGGATACAAAATGGCTCGCTCAGCACGCACGCCAAACGCTTGATAAAACAAAGGGATATGTTGAGTGGGAATATGGATTGATGCGCTCGCTCGCGGCATTTGCAAAAGAGGCGCCGGAAGATACACTTGCCATTTTGCGTGCCCATCTTCTTGAAGAGGTTGCTAAGCACGAGCCAGTGAGAACATGGCTTCACATGGATGCTGAAGTTTACGACACATTCAAAGAACTTTACAAAAACGAGGCGACAAAAGAGGGGGTGCGCGCACTTATTAACGATCTCTTGCCTTATCGCAACGGGATGTTTTGGGGTTTGAAATCGATATTAGACGAAACCAAATAATCTTTATGAACGAAGAAAAAGAGCAGCAAAAAGAAATAAAAGAAAAATTGGAAAGCGAAGGGCTCGACCCGAAAGAGTTTGACGAAGACGAACAGGAAGAACTCGCCGACCTTCTTTAGCCAAGGATGCTTGTTTTTGTAGCGAAATTGGTATAACAAGTTAATAATAAATACATGAACAATAAAGCCGAAAAACAAGAGTGGAGAGAAACAAGCTTAAAGGGCCGGATGGCCGAGTCGTTGGTTTATGATCTGTTAAAAGAATCGGGAAATGAAATATTCAAAATCGGATACGAAGCTATACTACCCGGCCTTGCTCGCATTGAAGAATCGTTTAAGCGCAATAGTGAGGTTGGCGAGAAGATTCGCTCTATCCCGGATTTCTTTGTGATTGATAAATCGGGGAATCCATATTTAGTCGAGGTCAAATTTAGGTGGAATCCCGCAGGCCACGAAAATGACGCAAAGAAGCTGGCGCGTATTAAAGATTCTTGGAAAGAGTGCTTTGTATTCTATGTAAACTGTTCCGAGAAGCCGTATTTCAGGGCAAGCAAATACCCGTTTACTAACGATTCAGGACACCTTATGGTCGAACCAGTACAAAATCTGAAGCTTTTCAATATCACGCAAGAGCTGTTAGATAAATTTGATGCGTTAGTAGAAAAGTATTTGACCCCAACTCTTCATAAAAAATAAATCAGTATGGTCAAAGTCATACAGAAAAACGACAAAGAACTATACCAATGCGAGGAGTGCGGTTTTCACTATATCGAGAAAGAATGGGCGGAGAAATGCGAAGCGTGGTGCCGGGAACACAAGAGTTGCAACATCGAGATCACGGCTCACGCAGAGGAAAATAAGAAGGCGTAATTCTTTGCGCGATTATTGCACATTTCACATCTGATACACTTTTGTCATATATCTGAAATGTGCCCAGCTCGTCAAATTCGTCTCAATTCGGCTTTATGGGTACAGCTGTGCCCCGGATGGCAAACTCTCGCCACGGGGGCAAACAGCTCGTAATTTGCGGCGTTTCTACCAGTGATTCACGATTTTGAATGGAGAAATGTTGCCGGGAATCTGCCAAATGGCGGTTCTAAATGCGTGAAGCGCGCGGAGCCAAGAAATACTACTTTGTAACTAACACAAGGGATTTGGCGTTTTATTAGTTAATTATGAACATTTCAAGAAAAAAATTTGTTATTTTCTTTATCATTTCTGGGTTTGTCTTTCTTTTTATCACCACATCACTTTTGGGATCAACAGGTCCCCGAGGATTCCCCAAATACCCAGACTCTTTCCTGGGAACGGCGTCACCAACAACCTGGAAGAATACCATATCAACAATTATACTACCTATAAAAATTGTTTTAATAGGACCTTTGTTGCTTTCTACCGATTTTTTGCGGGATGATCCACCACCCCCATTTATTGGTATCTATCTCATTTTCTACTGGGCGATTCTTGCCTCAATTATTCATTATTTTCTAGGTAAAATAAAACACTCCTATTTTTGATTTTTTATAAGTTTTATGCTAGTGTATTATTTGAATAAATGAAAAACTTTACGGATGAAAAATTAGTCCAGATATATTTAAGGGGCGATGAAAAAGCGCTAGAAGAGCTTGTCCGGCGTTATTTGCCGCTGATTTATAATTTTTCGCGCCGGTACAATGGCGATACCGATAATGTTTCTGATATCGCTCAAGAAGTTTTTGTTAAAGTTTGGAAAAATTTAAAGAAGTTTGATCAATCTAAAAATTTTAAATTATGGATATTTACTATCGCCAAAAATACCGCACTAGACTGGCTTAAAAAGAAAAACGCTGTGCCGTTTTCATTACTTCAAGAATACAATAATGATGAAAACTTTGAAGAAACTATTGCCGATTTGAACCAACTGCCGGTAATTGAAAAGATTTATAAAGAATCGCTTTCGCGCAACCTGACGTTGGCTGTAGGCAAACTCCAACCGAAGTACAGCCAAATTATAAATCTTTACCACAGAAAAGATCTCAATTTTCGGGAAATATCTGTCATTTTGAATGAATCTATAAATACAGTCAAAAGCCGCTACAGAAGGGGCCTGTCTCTTCTTAGAAAAATAGTGCCAAAAGACCTCCTATAAAATGGAGGTCTTTTGTTTAAAACGCACCAAAACGCATGGGCTAATCGTATTTATAGCGGAAGCCCATGTTTACGAACAAACATAATTCTCCTGAAAAGCCGCCCAAGCGGCTTTTTGGGATGATTATGGGGCGTTTAAAACTAGAAAAAAGCTTAAAAATATTTAAAGAAAAATTTTCGGTTTCTCTGACAGCGCTGATGATTTCTGCTGTGCTAATAATCGCTTCATTTATTTTATTTCACTCTGAACTCTCAGAATCAGAATCTGCCTCTTTTCTCTCACTGATATTTTCGGACACTTTTGCAGTTATCTTGTATTACCAATATTTTGCTCTCGCCGTTTTAGAATCTATGCCTATTGTGTCGATAAACGCTTCTCTTGCCGCGATTCTTTTACTCATGATCGCGCTTAGGTTGGCCATCCGATATTACAGCAAAATTTCAACGTTAAATAAATTAATTAACCCTCCTTCGCATAAAGCTACGGATGGCAAGTAAAAAAATGGATATAAAAAACATAATTCAATCAAGAACTTATAAAATCGCTGCTATATCGCTTGCAGCCGTTTTCGTGCTGTTTTTAACTTTTAGCGCGGGCATGCGCGTTGGTTTTCGCAAGGCGATATTTTCCTATAAGTGGGGTGAAAATTATCACAATAATTTTTCCGGTCCGCGCGGCGGAATGTTGCGCGGCGCGTTTAGGGATTTCGGTGGAAAAGATTTTATTGACTCGCACGGCGCGACTGGACAAATTTTAAAAATTGATCCTTCAATAGGCTCAGGACAGGCGGAAGTAGTCATCAAAGGACAGGATGGTGTGGAAAAGATAATTATCGTAAAAGAAGACACATCTATCGTGCGTTTGCGGGAAGCCATAAAGGCATCCGATCTCAAAGTTGACGAAGCCATTACCGTAATCGGCTCTCCGACCGACGATGGCAAGATTGAAGCGAAATTTATAAGAGTTTTGCCGGAACCCGGAGCGATTATGCCGTTTAAGGGAATAAAGAATAAAATAAAAATATGAATTTTATTTTTCGCGCTATAAACATGTTGAATTATTTTCCCCGGATCAATGGTTTTATTAGCCGCGTTAAGAATATGGCGATGAGGCATAAAGTTTGGGCGTTGTTTTTCGCCATGATTATTTTGGGCGGCGGCTATTACGGTTATAGAGCAATTTTTAATAGCGGCGAATCGGTCCGTTATGTAACTGCGGCGGCTGAAAAAGGCACACTTATCGTCTCCATTTCCGGAAGCGGCCAGGTTTCCGCCACCCAACAAGTAGATGTCAAAGCCAAAGTCTCAAGCGATGTGATTTACGTTAATGTCAAGGCCGGACAATACGTAGCCGCCGGAACACTTTTAGCCCAGCTTTACGCACGCGACGCGCAAAAAGCCGTAAGAGACGCGGAAACAAATCTTGAAACTGCTCAATTAAATTACGACCAGATTACCGGCTCTATAGCCGGCATAAGGGGCAACAAAGAAAAGGATTCAGAAAGTTTAGCTAAGGCATATGATGACGGATTTAACGCCGTATCCAATGCATTTGCCGATCTTCCAAATATAATGACCGGTCTCAACACCGTTTTGATAAATAAAGATTTTGACCAGGGCCAATGGAACATTGATTATTACGCCGATGCCGTCCGGCTATACGACGAAGATATTTCTATTATTCGCGATGAAACCTACGCGAAGTACAAAGCCGCCCGCGAAGCGTATGATAAAAATTTGATTGATTACAAAACGGCGTCGCGGTTTTCCAGCGTGGCAGAAATTGAAGCCCTTATAAATCAGACATATGAAACCAGCCGTTTAGTTTCCGAAGCAGTCAAAAGCGCTTCCAATTTTGTTCAGATATATAAAGATAAAATGACGGAAGCGAATCGCCAGCCGAAGGCGCTTGCCGATACTCATCTTTCAAATCTTAATAGTTTTGTTAGTAAAGCCAACAGTTCAATTCAAAGTTTATATTCTGTAAAAAACGCTATTTTAAACGGAAAAGAATCTCTCGTTAGCGTTGAGTTTGATGTTCGATCCGCAAAAATCCAGCTGGACAAAGCGAAGGACGCGCTTACAGATGCCAAGGAAAAACTTGCCGAGTATTATGTACGAGCGCCGTTTAGCGGCATAGTAGCCAAAGTGAATGTTAAGGCCGGCGATACATCCGTTTCTGCCATTGCTACTTTGATAACCAATCAGAAAGTCGCGGAAGTATCTCTTAACGAAATTGACGTCGCCAAAGTAAAAGCTGGACAAAAAGCCACACTTACTTTTGACGCAGTTCCCGACCTTACGATTACCGGACAAGTCGCGGAAGTGGACGCGGTTGGGGCTGTATCACAAGGCGTTGTCACTTACACCGTAAAAATCTCTTTTGATACTCAAGACGACCGTATTAAGCCAGGAATGAGCGTATCGGCGGCAATTATCACAGAGGCAAAACCAAATGTACTTCTTGTGCCGAATTCAGCGGTGAAATCTCAAGGCGGAGTGAGTTATGTGGAAATTATCAGTGGTGATGATAAAAATTTGGCACTCTTGGCAAGTGCGGGCGGAGCAATTATTAAAAATTCTCCAAGCCGTCAGCAGATTGAAATTGGAATGACAGGCGATGAATTTACTGAAATTTTAAGCGGCCTCAATGAAGGAGATGTGATCGTAACAAGAACGATTCAGCCAACCGCCGCTCAAACAACACAGACACAGCAAAACTCTTCTCTTAGAATCCCCGGTCTTGGTGGCGGAGGTGGCGGAGGTGGCAACATGCGAATACGTTAAAATTTTCTTAGCGTATGATTGAATGTAAAAACATTACCAAAACATACAAGAGCGGAGAAATAGAAACTCACGCCCTCAAAAACGCTTCGTTCAAAATAAACGACGGGGAGTTCGTGGCCATCATGGGGCCTTCTGGTTCCGGCAAATCAACGCTCATGCATATCATTGGATGTTTAGATACGCCAACAAGCGGCGAGTATTTGCTTGATAATAAAGATATTTCAAAGCTTACAGGTGACGAGCTTGCCGATATTCGCATTCAAAAGATTGGTTTTGTGTTTCAGGCATTCAATCTTCTGCCAAGAGCGACCGTATTAAGAAATGTGATGCTTCCGCTTGTCTATGCCGGCGTATCCAAAGAAGAAAGAGAAAGTAGGGCAAAGGAAGCTCTGCGCGGATCGGCATTTCCAGAGGATTTTTGGAATCACTATTCAAACCAGCTCTCTGGAGGAATGATGCAAAGGGTCGCCATTGCCAGAGCTCTTGTTAATAATCCGACGCTTGTACTTGCCGATGAGCCAACGGGAAATCTTGATACCAAAACTGGCGAAATGGTGCTTGAAACCTTTCAGCAGCTTCATAAAGAACAGGGCCGGACGATTGTGCTTATCACTCATGAGTCATACGTAGCCGAGCATGCCGAGCGCATCATTAATATTCGCGATGGTAATATTGTGGAAGATAATAAGGTGAAAAATCGTCGAGTAATAAATAACCTTATATGAAATTTCAAGACATTCTTCAAGAAACATATGCCGCTCTTTCGGCAAACAAAGTAAGATCCGGTCTTACGATGCTTGGTATTGTTATTGGCATTGGATCGGTTATTGCCATGGTTTCCATCGGACAGGGCGCGTCTGGACAGATTCAATCAAGCATCGAAGGGCTTGGCTCAAATCTTTTAACCGTAATGCCCGGATTTATCCAGCCTGGCAGAGGCATTGTATCCTCCGGCCGAGGATCGGCGCAGACGCTCAGCAATGACGATGTAGGAGTGCTTCGGCAAATTGCCAATGTCTCGTATGTTTCTCCAGAACTTCAAAGAAGATTTCAAATTGTCGCTTCTGGCAATAACACTAACTCTACCATAATTGGAATAGAACCAGATTACGCGCAAGTCCGTAATATCACATTATCCGATGGTTCGTTTATAAATGAAGCGCAGGTAAGAAGTTTAAGCCGAGTAGCAGTGCTTGGTCCCACTGTAGCGCTTGACCTTTTCGGAGAAGGCAACGACCCTATCGGTAAAACTATTCGTATCAACAAAATAAATTTCAAAGTTATCGGCGTCTCACAATCTAAAGGAAGCGCGGGGTTTTTTAATCCTGACGATACAGTTTTTGTGCCGCTTACCACCATGCAAAAAATACTTGCCGGTGCAGATTTTCTTTCAACTATTGCAATCAGCGTAGATAGCAAAGATTTAATGCCGCAGGTACAGGAAGAAGCTACTTTCGCGCTTGCCGAAAAACACCACATTGATCCGCAAAGTCCGGATTTCTCTATTATTTCGCAGGCGGATATTATTGGAACGCTCACGCAAGTCACGGATACTTTTACTATTTTTCTCGCCGCGGTTGCCGGCATTTCTCTTATTGTCGGCGGTATTGGAATTATGAATATGATGCTTACTACCGTTACGGAAAGAACGCGAGAGATTGGACTTCGCAAGGCAATCGGCGCGAAAAGCAGTCATATCACAATGCAGTTTCTCGCGGAAGCGGTTATGCTTACTTTCTTGGGCGGGATTATAGGTGTCGCGCTTGGCTGGGCTATTTCTTTTGCTGTTTCCAGTTTTGCCAGTATTGCAACCAGTGTTTCAATATCCTCAATTCTTCTTGCTTTTGGAGTATCTGCGGCGATTGGAATTATTTTCGGATATTATCCGGCGCGACGAGCGGCAAGTTTAAATCCTATTGAAGCGTTAAGATATGAATAATTAAAAATAATTGTAACCCTCCTTCGCATAAAGCTACGGAGGGCGAAGAAAAATATGAATAAACAAATTATTGCGATAATCGCGGTTGCGGCTATAGCTCTAGGAGGTTCTTTTTATGGCGGAATGAAGTATGTCCAAAGCAAGGGCTTATCTTCTGGTCGTGGAGCGGCGGCATTTGCCAATTTGTCACCCGAAGAACGCCAAGCCAGAATGCAGCAATTCGGAGTAGGCGCTGGCGGCGTGCGCAGCGGAACTCAAGGCGGGGGTTTTGTCAGCGGTGAGATAATTGCCAGCGATAGCAAAAGCGTCACAGTCAAACTTCGCGATGGCGGTTCAAAAATAATTTTCTTTTCCGACAGTGCCGAAATCGGTAAATTTGTCACCGGAGCCGTGAGCGATCTTGCGGTAGGCAAAACGGTAAATGTGATGGGTAAAACCAATTCCGACGGCAGTATTACCGCGCAATCAATTCAGATAAGACCGTAAAGTCTTTTTTGAGGATTTCTTTATTGGCACCATCAATGTATCATAACCTTACTACCGCTTTCATCGCCTCTCTCAACAAACAAAACTGATTCCATAAATTCATCATATATTCCTTATCGGAAAGGATGGTTATAATATTATGGTCGGGGAGCCAAATTGGATGATACTAGTTCACCGCCTCGGGGCTTTGCTCGGCGGAACACTTGGTCATGGCGGAGAGGAGAGAGAGAGGGGGGGGGGGAGGAATTCCGCCGCGTTCTTGCAAAAAAATGAAAATCTATCGAGGTTGAACCTCGATAGGCAGGATGTGGTATAATTGAATTATGAAAACGAAAACATATTTTATTACGGTCTTGACCGTGTTTGTTGTTGTGGCATCGGTGCATTTTTTGCGGATCGTTTTTGGCTGGTCCGCGCGTATCGGAGCTCGGGATGTGCCAATGTGGGTGAGCTGGTTGGCGGTGATTATCGCGGGCACTCTTGCGTATCACGGTTTCCGTTTACAAAAAAGAAGTTAGTTGCCCATGGCCTCAATTTTAATTTCAATAATAATTCTTCTTGCTTTCGCAATTTTTGCACTGGTTATTTTCGCGCGCAGGGAGGTGAAAAAGCACGAGACGAGCGCGAAAGATGAATTTGTCGGCATTTGCGCCTCGGCAATTGCAAACCAATCTATTAAAAACATTCTCTCTCTCTCTCTCTCTCTCTCTCTCTCAATGCTCTTACTGGGTAATGTTACGCTTGCCCAAAACAAAGTTCTTAATGCCCCAACGGTAAATACCGATAAAACCGAGGTAAAATACGGAAAAAATATAACAATCTTTGGCAAGAGCGTTCCTTCCGCCGAAATTCTGATTTATATAAGCACCTTGAACGAAGAAAGCGCATACGTTAAAGTTATCGCCGATAGTAATGGCAATTATTCATATGATATTGGGACAGCAATTCTTGTTTTAGGGGAAGCTACTGTCAGATCTAAGGCCTCATTAAGCGATCAACTTACGGAATTTAGTAGTCCGGTGCATTTTATAATTGGTAAAAATAATATAGCCAGAATTATAGAAGGCAAATGCCTTTTAAAAGAAGATTTCAATAACGACTGCAGAGTTAATCTTATTGATTTTTCTATTCTGGTTTATTGGTATAACAGACCTAATCCACCGGTGATTTTTGACCTAAATAAAGATGGAGTGGTTGATTTAAGAGATTTTGATATTTTACTGAACAATAGTGAGTAGAGGGGTGAATCAACTTAATAAAAAATCATGGTCAAGGTTATTCAACAAAATGACAAGGAGCTATACCAATGCCCGGAATGCGGTTTTCACTATGCCGAAATGGATTGGGCGGAGAAATGCGAGGCGTGGTGCCGGGAGCACAAAAGTTGCAATATCGAGATCACGGCTCACGCAGAGGAAAATAAAAGGCCGGCAGAGTATCCACCGGCTTCTTGAACTCTTCAAATTCGAGTCAATTCGGCTTTATGCGTACAAAGCTGTGCCCCCCGGTGGCGGCCTCTGTCGGGTTTTACTGGGCGTATTCGTTGATGCTTACGGCTGAAGTTCCGTCAACTTCTACGATCTTGTAGCGGATCGTTGCCGATAGATCGGACTTCTGAAGGTCTGGGTAATAGTCCTTTAGGCCGTTGAATGCGGCTTCCGCGTCTTCAAAGCCATCGGCTCGGGCTTCTTCATTGGTCAGTTCGCTGAAAGGTTTCTTTTCGGTATCAGCAGTGACCTGCAAAAGGATATTAAGGCCATCCTTGAACTCGCCTCGAATGACCTCACCTTTTACAAAATCGTGTGAACCGGTGCGATATTTGCGGAGCGTAATCTGCTTATCGCCCGTAAGCGTTGGTGACATAAGTCCTTCGCCGAAAATCAGTCGCTTCATTTCGGTCATTTCATGCCTCCTTTCTGGTTGAGGGTTTTGGATCGAGCCAGTTACCGACAACTTTGATGCCATTCGCTTCAAAGTAATGCCACCCTTGAAATACCTTCATTGGAATTGGCTTTATCCACTTCCAGCTATTGGCTTGCATAATAGCGTGGTAACCATCTCCCCAATCGTAACCGGTTGTTTCACACTGCATATTCCCTTCTACCACTTTAGAAATAACACCGAATCCTCTGATATATCCATATTCTACATAGAAGATGCGTGAGCCAACACCTAAATGGCGCGGTTTATTCCTGAAAGTTCGGAAATAGAAGCCGCTACCAGCTTCAATACACTGGCGGGCTTCCTCTGCGGCAATTTCCATTTTATTTTTAGGTGTCGTAACAACAATGTCTTTGGTTTGTCTTGCGAGTTCGGCCACTCTTTTTCCTCCGTTTTAATGAACAATTTTTATAAATGTAGTAATGTATCAATTTGGTGTCAAATTAAAGATATTAAGCCGCAAAATCAAACCGCTTTCATCGCTTCTTTCAACAAACAAAACCGATTCTTTTGACAGAGCTCCCTTCTAGGGCCTGAGGGCCCATCAGGGCCTCGAACGGCAGGATAAGTCCATAAATTTGTCATATATTTTTTAAGACAAATAGGGTATACTTAAGTGGTCGAACATCTTATTAAAATTTAATTAAATTTAAACATGTCAAAAAATATATTCATCGGCGCGGCGAGTATCGCGTTTCTGCTGGCCGTTTATCTCTGGTTTACGGGACAGAAAGACGCCGGTATTTTTGTCGGTCTTTGGGTTCCTTCAATTCTCGCCTTGGGAGCGATTTTGAAAAGATAAATGTCCGATTCGATTATTTTTCTTTTTGGATGCGCCATCAGTATCCTTGTTTTATTCGGAGTAGTTTTAAATTTTCGTGAAAACATGAAAATAAATAACTATCTTCAAAAATATTCAGGACAGGTTTTCAAATTAGTTATTGCTATCGGCGTTTCGCTATCGGCGGGAGTTATCGGCTCGTTCTTTACGATGCCCGCGATACAGTCGGGCTGGTACGCCGAACTTGCAAAGCCGGCGCCGAATCCTCCTGCTTGGGTTTTCGGGCCCGTGTGGACTGCGCTTTACGCGCTTATGGGCATCGCGGCATGGCTTGTATGGAAGCAATGGAGTCAAGGTAGCCCTTCGACACGGCTCAGGGTAAAAACAGCTTTGGCCGTTTTTGGCCTGCAGCTGTTTTTAAATGCCATCTGGTCAATCATATTCTTCGGTCTGCATGGTTCGACATGGCTCACCATAAACAATCTCGGCTGGGCTCTGGTTGATATCATTCTCCTCTGGCTCGCAATCGTCTGGACAATCGCAGTATTCTACAAAATCTCTAAGCCGGCGGCCTATCTCCTCGCACCGTATCTTCTTTGGGTCAGCTTCGCCTCGTATCTGAATTACTCAATCTGGATGCTGAACTAAGAACTACTAAAATGCGTGAACCCCCACACCAGATTTTGGTGTGGGGGGGTGAAGCGCGCGGAGCTTATTATAAAAATACCCCGCAACTCTGACGCCTTTAAGGGGTCGGAGCCCCGACTGTAACGTCGGGGCTGCGGGGAACACAAATGAGTTTTACTTTTTTTGTAAAGTTCTTAAAAACTTTACTAGCTCCATTGCTTCTGTTTCCGAAAATTTTCCTTTCCAAGCCGGCATTTTTTCCATTCCATTCAAAATTATTTCTTTTAATTCACCGTCAGACTTTTTAGCCGTTGTGATTTTAGTCAGGTCTAATTTGGAAAGATCCCCTCCAACAAGTACGCCTAACTTTTTATTTCCAGTTCCATCGCCAAAGTGACACGAGGCACATTTATCGGCGTAAAGCTTGTTGTCGACGGCCGAAACAGAAACGGCAGACAAAAGCAAAAAGAGCATAAAAGCAAGAAGAACGGTCGTCGTTTTCATGGCTGCCTCTTTCCGATTTTTGTTTTTTTATTAAAGATCCGCAGTAAATTACACATAATATAACACATCTTTAATTATGCCGTCAAGCGTAAAAAATACTGCACTTGAGTGCCAATATGTTATAATTTAGCTTATTATAATTAATTAAACAATATGCTATTTGAACTAAGTCAATACAGCGATATTGCATTTTTTATTTTGCGGCTGGTCATTGCGGCGATTTTCATCTATCATGCTTTGCCGAAATTAAAAAATAAAATGGGGAGCGCTTTTCTTGTTTTAGGTGCCGTGGAAGGAGCGGCAGGAGCGGCGCTTGTACTTGGATTTTTTGTCCAGCTTGCCGCGCTGCTTTTAGCTATTGTGATGGCGAGCGCTATCTGGATGAAAATAACAAAATGGCACTCGCCATTTTCGGCGATGGATAAAACCGGCTGGGAACTTGATCTGATTCTCTTAGCCGCAAACATTATCATTTTTGTAAGTGGTGGCGGCGCGATAGGAATTCAATAAACTGCAAAAATAAGCGATAATTCGGAACTTGTTATAAAAATACCCCCACAGCTGCGGGGGGGGTCTCCGGACTAGCGGCACTCTTCGCCGGGCGCGACTACTTTCAAGCAGATTGGGCAATGAATTCCCACTTTATGATATGCGCCAATCAGTTTACTTAGCGCTTCCGTGTCTCCAAATATTCGCAATACTTCGGCAAACAAACGCTGGTCCGACATTTGGCTATGATGGTACTTAACGTCTTTGGGTTTGCTGTCGCTGCGCAATATTGCGTAGAGTTTTACTCGGGGATCATTTGCGCTTTTCTCATTTTGCAACTCAATTCCGGTAAATTTCGCCATATTTTCTACCTGTTCTACCTGTTTCATTGCCGTGTCGCTTACCGTATCCGTTTCGGCTGATCTCTGAATAGCACTCTCGTAGTCCTCTCTATTTATAATACCCCCCAATTCTTGATATTGCTCATAAGGATCCTTTTTCTGTTCGGTGTCGCGCATGTCGCCACCCTCTTTATAAAAATCTTTTTCCATAATCTTAATAATATAACATTAATAATAAAAAGTTAAATACTGTGCTATACTTTAACTATTATACTTAATAAATATGAGACAAAAAGAATCGCTGACAGGGCAATCTCAAGAAATTTTTGATTTGCTTTCCGAGTACTCAAAAGCCCTTTCGCTTCTTGAGAAGTATGATTCCGGAACGCTGGCGGAACCTGAAGGTATCCCGGCCAAATTTGTTTTAAAATATGAAGATTGCCTTGAAATTATTAAAGTTATCAAAACCGAACTTACCGCAAAAAATGGGGCCGGTAGTTTATTTGGTTCCCAAAGGAGCGGAATGTTTGAAGGAGTTATAAAAAATATTTATCAAACATTCGATGGTCGGGAACTATACGACACTACTTCAAAAAAAGCGGCCCATCTTTTATATCTTGTGATTAAAGATCATCCCTTTTATGACGGCAACAAGCGCATCGGCGCGTTTTTGTTCGTTTATTTTCTTAGTAAAAACAACTATCTATATAACGAGAATGAAAAGAATAAGATAGATAACAGCGCCCTAGTCGCGTTAGCCCTGCTTGTCGCCGAAAGCAATCCCAAAGAAAAAGACGCTATTATAAAAATCATTTTAAATTTGCTATAATATAAGCCATGAAAGGTTATGTAACAAATATAGAAAAAGCTTCGCTTGAGAATGAAAATTTTCGCCAAGTTTTATATACCGCCAAAAACAGCCAATTAGTGCTTATGTCTTTAAAACCCGGTGAAGAAATCGGCGAGGAAATACACGCATTAGACCAGTTTATAAGGGTTGAAAAAGGCGCGGGTAAAGCGATTTTAGACGACATTGAATACATTATCGAAGATGGTTCGGCCATCGTTATTCCTGCCGGAACGAAACATAATATTATTAACACATCAGCAGACGCGGAACTTAAACTTTATACGATTTATTCTCCCCCCGAGCATCGCGACGGTGTTATACATAAAACCAAAACCGATGCCATGGCTGGTGAAGAACACTTTGACGGAATGACAACCGAATAAGGGCTGTTAATAAGTTTAGGAGCATTAAAACAGCAGATAGGTTATAATATATAGTAAGATGCCGCATTTAATTTGAATAATTAGATTAATTATAAGTGTGGCTCCGCAAAGGTCGAAAGTTAAATTTAAACATAAGTTTTTACGAATATGAAAATGTTACACATGGTTGCCTTTATTTTGGTAATCATTGGGGGTTTAAACTGGCTTTGGATCGGTCTTTTAGGAGGCGGCGGTGTAGGTGATTGGCTAGGCGCCGATTTAGCGCGCGCAGTTTATGTATTGGTTGGTTTGTCGGCGGTTTATTTGATAGCGTTTCACAAGAAGGATTGCAAAATGTGCGGCAGTTCAATGTAAAATATCCGTGTTAATAAAACAGCCCCGCCATGGCGGGGCTGTTTTTATGATAGAATGAGTATATATGAGGAGATCAAATATATTTTTGATTACCGCCGTAGCAGTGATTATTGCATTAATAGGCGCGTTTTTTTATTATAAAAACTTAAGAGGAGTTTGGCCGGCTATTAGTCCGCCGCCAGAAAATATAGCCGAAGTTATTGATCAAAATCAAACGCCATATCCCTTGAAACTGCCTAGTGGATTTTCCATTTCTGTTTTTGCTAAAGATTTGCCGGGAGCAAGAGTAATGGCAATTGATGGTTTTGGTAATCTATGGGTCAGCCAAACCGGTAAAGGAATAATTTCCCAGATAGAAGTAAAAGATGGTAAAGCTGTAGCTACCCATTCCATTTTTCGCGACCTTAATAATCCACATGGCTTGGTTTTTGATCCTCAAAATTCTTTTCTTTTATATTTTGCCGAAGAAGATAAAATTTCTAAAGTTAAGATTTATTCGGATGAACATTCTCAAAAAATCGCGGATCTGCCTTCGGGCGGCGGGCATTTCACCCGTACTCTTGGTTTTGGACCGGACAGTCGTCTTTATGTTTCAATCGGTTCGTCTTGCAATGTTTGCCACGAACAAGATAATCGGCGCGCCAAAATATTTTCAATGAATAAGAACGGCGGCGATTTTAAAGAATTTGCCAGAGGTCTAAGGAATGCAGTTTTTTTCACTTGGAGTTATGTTGACGGAAAGATGTGGGCAACCGAAATGGGACGCGATCTTTTGGGAGATAATATACCGCCGGATGAAATTAATATTGTTGAGGCAGGAAAAAATTACGGCTGGCCAATTTGTTATGGTAAAAACATCCACGACTCTATCTTCGACAAAAATACTTATATTAGAAACCCTTGTATGGAACCGTTTGAAATTTCAAGTCATATTGATATTCCGGCGCACTCGGCGCCGCTGGGTCTTGCCTTTGTTCCCGAGGAGGGCTGGCCGGAAGGGTATTGGTATAATCTTTTCGTTTCTTACCATGGCTCTTGGAATCGCAGCGAACCGACCGGTTATAAGGTGGTACGAATAAATCTTGATAGCAAGGGAAATTATCTTGGAACCGAAGATTTTATAACCGGCTGGCTAACTTCAAGCGGCGCGCTTGGCCGCCCCGTTGATATTCTGGTTCAGCCAGGCGGTACGATGTACATCTCCGACGATAAAGCCGGCGTTATATACAAAGTAGTGTATAAAAAATAATAGCGTACAACCCTTGATTTTTTTATTTGACAAATAATTTAAGGTATTGTACTCTTAATTCGCTGTTTAAAAACTAAAAATGAAGCAAGAGAGGAAGAAAAATGCGCCTGCTCTTCACGAAAAAAGCGGTATTTATTCTGACGTTAATTTTTTTGTTTGGTTTTTTGGCAGGCTGTTCCGTTTCGCTTTCGCCGGGGTTATACAGTTCTCTATACACCGCCCCGCATTACGTCGGTCCCGATTTTCCAATTAATGTTTATTCGGTACCTGTTATAACAAGGCCAATTATTGTTCCACATTACCATTCTTATTATCGCTATTATTCTTACTCTCATTATCACTATCATCCCCACCCTCGTTATCACCATCATCGCAGATAAATTAGGCGTACCACCGCCGGCCCAAAGCTGGCGGTTTTCATTTTTTTCAAAAATTGGTAAGGTTAGAGCAGGCCAATAAATATAGGCCTAAAGAAGGTTTTAAAAAATGTTCGATCTTAAACTTTTTTATTTATTCAATAATTTATCCGGTAAATCGGAGATTTTTGATTGGTTTGCAATTTTTTTTGCCGATTATTTTGGATATTTTTTGGCGGTATTTTTTCTCGCGATTCTTTTTTTGGCGCCGTTTTATAAAGATAAATTAAAAGTATTTTTAACAGTTGCGATTTCGGTTGTTTTGTCGCGGTTTGTGATCACCGAAATAATCCGTTTTCTATATTGCCGGCCGAGGCCGTTTGTGGCTTTTACCGCAAATCAGTTGGTGGGCGAAGCCAATTGCTCTTTTCCTTCCGGTCATGCGGCATTTTTCTTCGCATTAGCCATGGCTATTTATTTTTACAATAAAAAATGGGGTGTTTGGTTTTTTGTAGCGGCAACTTTAATCTCCGTAAGTCGCATCGTTGCCGGTGTTCACTACCCGACAGATATTCTAGTGGGAGCGGTAATTGGTATTTTCAATGCCTACATTGTTTTTCGTTATTCCAATCTTCTAGATAAATTTATAATAAAAAAATAAAGCGGCTCTAAGTACGGCCGCTTTTTGTTTTTATAGATATTTTAATAACTGTCTCTGTTAAATTTCGGAAGCATTAAGTACGGCGACCAGGTTTCAATCATCTTTTTTGTATCGTCGGTTGTCTGATATTGGCCTCCGCCCGAAGAGTAGCTTTCATCAAGCGGATCAACTTGATAGAAAGGAATTTGGGCAACCCTCATTCCCACTACTAAAACTATAGACGTATCTTTCAGGTGGTTGCTCATTTCCATGGTCCATCTATTGCAGAAGCCAACGTCGCCCCAGCCGGCGCACTTACATACGGTAATACCAATTCTCCCCATAGAGCTCCTGGCTCTCATTTCCGTTGTTACGCAATTTCTTCCGCCTATAAATTCTTGTGTATGAGCCAGAATACATTCGCCCGGGCCTAAAATGATAACCTTATCTTCCGGTTTGATATTTTTTAACGGTCCGTTTTCTGCTATCCAGTCGGCTGCCACTGTCGCTTTTTGCGGGTTACCACAGTATCTTTGAATATGTTCTTGGTCAAATGGATTTAAAACGCGCCGATGTAACGCTCGGAATGGTTGTTCCTGGAAATAATTTTCTCCCAGTCTAACGTCATAACTGGTGGTTCGCAAGTCATTAATGTTAAATGGGTCAATAAAAATATTTCCTTCCTTAATATGTTCCAGAATTATCGGTTTGCTTAATAAAGAACGCAGAGGGGCATTTCGGTTATCCAATTTTTTCTCCTTCTTTCGTTTTTTTCTCAAAAATGTTGAGAATTTCTTGCGCGATTGTCTCGATCATAACCTGTTCATCAATGTTGGTGGTGTCCATAAGGCGAAGCTGTTTGTATTCCGGAGATAGGATCTCGAAAGCTGAACGATAACGAGATACCAATGTTTCGATAGTTTTGGGATTAGTAGTGTCGCCCAATTTTTGGCTCAAGGCGATTCTTAATTCCCGCTTCATAGCCACTTCCGGATCGCATATCAAAAAGTAGGCGGCATCAATTTTATTTATCCAAAAACGTGATAAGAAAAACTTTTGAATTAAATCTCTCTCTTCTAAGCTTAGTTTTCCTTTTTCCAGCCAATACTGCATCCAGCAAATAGCATCAAAAGCACATCTTTCAAAAATGATAATATCGTATAGGTGCCCCATACTTTCATCTATGAGAATGTTCAAGGCATAAAGGCCTGTTCTTATATTATAAAGAGGCGTTGAGCGAGGAATGTGGCGAATTACTTCCGCACCTTCTTGAGGTTTTAAAACGCGAAAGCCGTGGTGTCGAAAGAAGCTATCAAGTTCTTTTATGATAGTTGTTTTACCGCTTGATGGCGGGCCGGTAAGTTCAACAAAAAATGGCCTTGGAAGAAAATTTTCATCGTAACGGACGCTGCTTTTAAGATATGCAAGAATTTGTCGTGCCTGTTGTTCAAAAACATTTTCGCGATTCATCCGGGTCTCCGCTTGTAATTTTTAAAGTGCTGAATTATTGTTATTATGAAAATAATCTATAACTCAATTTAAAGCAATGAAACCTGTGGATAACAAAAAAATCATCGGACTTGATTTGGACGGCGTTATCATTAACCACGCGCCTTTGAAAATGAAACTGGCTAAGAAGTTCGGATTCAAGCTCAAGCCGGAAGAAACTCCGTCCGAAATAATTAAATCTATTGTTGAAAGACCGGTTTTAGATAAATTGTTACAAATCTTATATCACGATCCTAGGTTTTTTAAAACTACGTCTCTGATGCCTGGCGTGAAATTGGGACTTTTGAAGTTACAAAAAAATAACTTGCCCTTTGTTTTGATATCAAGACGCCGTGAGCCGATATCAGCCATTGAAGCATTAAAACATCATGGCTTGTGGCCGAAATTTTTTAATGAAAAAAATGCTTTTTTTGTGGTGGAACCGGAAGATAAAAATATAAAAGCGCGCGAAATGGGGGTGACGCATTACGCGGACGATGATACGGGTATATTAGAAAAATTGGTTGATGTAAAAAACCGTTTTCTTTTTGACAATCTAGGCGCTTTTTCCGCCCAAGGCGAGACCTCGCCACTTCGGGGCGGGGAAAACACCATCGGCTATACCCGCGTAAAATCGTGGAAGGAATTAATTGAACATTTTCTTAAATAAAAAAATGCCACTGACATCAAGTAACTTTATTTGCTCATTATCCGCACAAAATACCTCGAGGACACTTGTGCGGATACGGATAATATAATTATGTATGAAAATATTTATAAAGGCTAAACCCAATTCAAAAAACGAGAGCATAAAGAAATTAAGTGAAACTAACTTCGAAATTTGCGTTAAAGAACCGCCGATAAAGGGCCAAGCCAACGCGGCGATTATTATGGCGCTCGCCAAACATTTTAAAGTGCCATTCTCGGCAGTAAGAATTATCTCCGGCCACACTTCAAGGCAAAAAATAGTTGAAATAAATTATTGATTTTTAGATGTTGCTTTGTTATGATGCTTTTATTATGAAATACGCGTTTGTTACATTTTTAATAATCAGCTTTGCCGGGGTGGCGGTTTTTGGCTTTCTTTCAATGATTTATGGCGATATTCACGATGGCGGCTGTATTGCTTCAAGTGGCATGAATGCGCTTTGTCCCTTAAACGACGCTTTCACCTTTGTAGTTTTTCACCTCGGTGCTTTTAAATACTTTTCAACAGCGGTTCTTGTCGCTGTTTTATTGACTCTTCTTTCCGGAATAGTTTTTTCATTATTGCCGCGGCCATTAGATAAAGATGAAGACGATAATTTTGTTTTTTCATATAATTTCGGGAAATTTCCAATACTTTCAAAAAACAAAGAAATTACCCGTTGGCTTTCGCTTCATATAAACAGTCCGGCTTTAGTTACGGTGGCGGTATAAGCCGATTTTTCGGTTTTTATCCGCGCGCCATTAATTCCTTCTTAAAAGAGGAATTTTTGTTTATTAATTTGTTTATAATATCTAAATATGGAAAATAAAAATAATATCATTATCTGGAGCGCCATCATTCTCGCCATTGTTGTCGGATTTATTTGGATTTCACGCCGCTCGTCTGAAAATCAGACTCCGAAAGCATCCTTAACCGGATCAAGCGCGCTTGCGGCTGCCGAAAGTTTCTTTGACTTTGGTAAAATCTCTATGGCCAAAGGCAATGTCAGCCATGATTTTAGCGTTAAAAATACCGGCTCAAAACCCGTAAATATCACCAAAATTTATACTTCCTGCATGTGTACCACAGCGATTTTACAAATGTCTTCCGGCAAGGAACTCGGCCCTTACGGCATGCCCGGGCACGGCGGTTTTGCGCCGGCAATCAATCAAATTGTAATGCCGGGCGAAGAAATAACAATTAAAACGATATTTGATCCGGCGGCTCACGGTCCGGCCGGCGTTGGGCCAATTGAACGAGCGGTTTATGTTGAAAATGATTCCGGCAAACCTTTTGAAATTCAATTTAAAGCAGTTGTGACCCCGTAGGTTATGAACCCCGTTAGATATCTATAAGATATTTTATAAGAAATATTTAACGAGGCTGGAAGTAAAAACAAAATTATGGAAAAAAATAATAATCAAATATCTAACGGGGTGAACAAAAAATTTATTACCCTTGTCGTTTTTGGTGTCGCTTTGGCTACTTTTGCGCTGGTATTGCAGTGGGGGAATTTCGGTACGGCAATGCTTTGGCGCTTAAGCAATGAGGGTTCTTGGCTTTTACCGCTTATTGGCACGGCCGCGGTTTTAGACAGCATCAATCCGTGTTCATTTTCGGTTTTGCTTTTAACCATCGCTTTTCTTTTCAGCATCGGTTCTTTCCGTTCAAAAATTATCAGGATAGGCGGTTTTTATATCTTCGGAATTTTTACGGTTTACATGCTTATTGGGCTCGGTATTTTACAGACACTGCATATCTTCGACACTCCTCATTTTATGGCCAAGCTCGGTGCAGTGCTTCTTATAGCACTTGGGTCAATCAATCTTATTAATGAATTTTTTCCTGCTTTTCCCATTAAACTTCGCATCCCTGCAGTCGCGCATCGTAAAATGGCCGGTCTTATGGAAAAAGCGTCGGTGCCGACCGCTTTTGCTTTGGGCGGACTTACCGGACTTTGCGAATTTCCCTGCACCGGCGGACCATACTTAATGGCTTTGGGACTTCTTCACGATAAAGCGACATACGTAAACGGCTTGGGTTACTTACTTATTTATAATCTGATTTTTATTTTGCCTCTTGTAATCATTCTTGCCATCGCAAGCGACAGCTCGCTTCTGTCAAAAGTTTCAAATTGGCAAAAACGGGAAAGCAAGCCGATGCGTTTTTGGGGCGGAATTGCTATGATAGTACTGGGAGTATTTATATTCTTATTTTAAATTGCAAAAATGCAAAAATTAAAAGTTAAAATATGTTCGGTCTGCGCTATAGTAAGTTTAACTTGGCTTTTAATTTCGGCCGGCATAGTTATGGGACTGCTGGAAGCCGATAGCTGGGAATTGATTATCGCGATAGCTATGGGCGGCACAGTAACAGGTATCGCATTTCAGGCGGAAAAGAGATTTGACTGGCATAGCCCAATGATGAAACTCATAATAATTATTATCGGCTTTATTCTTTCTTATTTTGCAATCGGCAATATCGGTTTATGGGTTTTGATATCCGAAGCGGCGATTATTCTGGTTTTAGGTTATTTGTTTTTTATTTTTAAAGTCGGCGGGGATATTAACGCCGCGGATCCAAAAAAATTAAAAGAGTTGGAAGAAAAAATGAAAGATTGTTGTTAATAAATTATGAATCCCGTTAGAGATCCAAACCTTATGTTTTACACTTATGTAATTGAAAGTCAAAAAAGCGGCTATTGGTATACTGGAAGCGCCGATAATTTACGGAAACGTTTTAATCAACATAACTCAGGAAAGTCAACTTGGACAAAATACAGAGGTCCATGAAAATTAATATATTATGAAGCATGTCTCAATGAAGAAGATTCAAGGTCGAGAGAAAAATATTTAAAAAGCGGTATGGGGAAATGTTATCTTAAAAACAGATTAAAACGTTTCCTATCTCTAACGGGATGAAATTCACTAAAATAGAACTTTTCAGTGTTGCGGCTGTTTTAGGCCTTTCGGTTTTGTTTTTCAGTCAAGCGCGGGTTTTTAATCAAAAAATATCAACGCCGTTTGCCACGCCTGCGCAAAATAATTTTGAGAATATTGTTTTGCCGCCAGGGGGCATAGAAATTCCGGTAAGGTGGAACGATTTGGGCTCTAAACTTGTTGATGTAGGAGTGATTGATAAGAATAAGTTTGAAGCGATTTATTCACAGCGGGGCGGTTTGATTGAAGAAGAAAAACAAATTCTTTACGGAAAAAATAATGGAAATATAAAAATCACGCCGGAAAACGCAGGATTTTGGCTGAACATGCTTTGGGCATTTGGGCTTTCAAACAAAAATAAAATTTTAGAAAACGGGCCGATGACCGATTTAAAATACGGCGGAGATGCAAGCAGATTTGCTTCTACCGGTGGCTGGACTTTAGCTAAAGGCGATCCTTCGACAGGCTCAAGACAAGGCGCGATGGAGCATTACTCAAAACACTCATTTATTATTCTGACATCGGAACAGCAAAAATTGGCGGAAGAAGTTTCCAAAAATATCTATCGCCCGTGTTGCGGCAATCCAACTTACTTTCCCGACTGTAATCACGGAATGGCGATGCTGGGGCTTTTAGAACTTATGGCTTCACAAGGCATTTCCGAAAAAGAAATGTATAAAATCGCGCTCCAAATAAATTCATATTGGTTCCCCGACACGTATTTGACAATTGAAAAATATTTAAAGGAAAAGAAAAATACTGATTGGGCCAACGCTGACCCGAAAGAAATTTTGGGTTATAATTATTCCAGCGCCTCCGGCTATCAAAATATTTTAAGCGAAGTCGCGCCCCCTGTTAATAACAGGGGCCAGGGTTGCGGCATATAATGAGTATAAAGGTCGATAATTAGTAATTAACATTAAATAAAATTATGGAACTTGATAAAAATAAATTTGCGTTAGCGGCCAGTGCGGTAATGGGAGTCTGGTATGTTATTTGCGCTGCCTTTGTTGCTTTGGTGCCGGATTTGGCGATGAAACTTTTTAGCTACATGGTTCACCTTGTGAACTTAGAGGCAGGCGTGGTGGGCTTCCCTCAAGCGGTATACGGATTTGTTGAAGTAGTTGTTTTTACCTACATAACCGCGTATGTTTTTGCCTGGCTGCACAATCGGTTTATGAAAGCCGCTTAAGTGTTTAAAAAGTTTTTTGTTTTAACTTTATATGCCGTTGCCATGGCGCTCGTTGAAGCCGCGGTGGTTATTTATCTTCGGGAACTTTATTATCCTTTGGAATTTTTTATTAATTCTGTTCAGGATTTGGCCGTTATGCCCGAGCGAATTCTGCGCGTGGAATTATGGCGCGAAGTCGCTACAATTATAATGCTTGCGGCCGTTGGTTTTTTATTTTCCAGTCGCTTAAAGAAGAAAATTTTGGGATTTATCTGGGCTTTTTCCATTTGGGACCTCTTTTATTATTTTTTTCTATACTTATTTCTTAAATGGCCGCCCTCGCTTTTAACAGCGGACGTATACTTTTTAATTCCTTGGCCGTGGATTGGCCCGGTATGGTTTCCTTTAATACTTTTTAGTACGCTCGCGGTTGTTTCATTTTGGCTTATCGTAAAATCAAAATATGAATCATAATCATCACAAAACAGTTTACACTTGTCCAATGCATCCAGAAGTAGTTAAAAACGAACCGGGACTTTGTCCGGGCTGCGGAATGGCGCTTATTCCCAAAGAAGTTGACGGCGGAATAACGGAATTTGATGTTTCGGAGTTGAGCCATAAAGATCACGAAATGGCGATGGCCAGCCCGCAGATGGCAAAAAAAATGGAAGCTGACATGCGCCGCCGGTTTTTAGTTTCTTTTCTGCTTTCCATCCCGATTTTTCTATATTCACCCGTCGGCATTAATTTTTTCAAACTAAATCTTCCGACTCCCATTCCCGTCAATTGGTTGCTCCTGATTCTTACCACCCCAATTGTATTCTGGACAGGTTCAATTTTTATTACGGGCACCTATTACTCGCTTAAGGCGCGTAAGCTCAATATGTCGGTTTTAATTGCCACCGGCGTTTTGGCGGCCTATCTTTTCAGCGTTCTCTTGACGGTGGCGCGGCCGGGATCGGAAACTTTCTATGAAGCGGCGGCGCTTCTTGTAACTTTCGTGCTTTTCGGTCACTGGATGGAAATGAAGTCCCGGCGCGGCACTTCCGACGCGCTCCGCGCGCTTTTTGATTTGGTGCCGCCGCAGGCAAAAGTGGTTCGCGATGGAAAAGAGATCACGATTCCAAGCGCCGAAATTATTCATAATGATATTGTGGTTCTGCGGCCCGGCGACAAGGTGCCGGTTGATGGCGTCATTGTTGATGGAGAGTCATCAATTGATGAGTCTCTTGTTACCGGCGAATCAATTCCGGTTTCGAAAACGGTCAGCGATAAGGTGGTGGGCGGTTCGGTAAACCAAACCGGCGCGGTTAAATTCAAGGCGACGCAAGTCGGTTCGGAAACTGTCCTAGCTCAAATCATAAAACTTGTTGAAACTGCCCAAAACTCTAAAGCTCCGGGCCAGCGCATTGCCGACAAGGCTGCCGGCTGGCTGGTGATAGTTGCTATTAGTTCGGGACTCGCCGCGTTTATGGGGTGGTATTTTGGCGCTGATGCCGGACTTCTTATTGCGCTTACTTTCGCGATTTCCGCGGTAGTAATTGCCTGCCCGGATGCTTTGGGTTTGGCAACGCCAACTGCAGTCGCGGTCGGAACGGGAATCGGCGCCAAGCACAACATTCTTATTAAAGACGCGGCGACTCTTGAAAACACCTCGCGAATCAGCGCGATTATTTTGGATAAAACCGGAACACTTACGGAAGGAAAACCAAAAGTTACTGATGTTATGGCATTTAATGATTTTACCGAAGATGATTTGCTCAAATACGAAGCCAGCTTGGAAGCCGGGTCTAATCATCCGCTGGCCAAGGCCATATTTGAAGAAACCGAAAGGCGCAATGCCTTACCGCTTAAGCCAATGGAAAATTTTGAGTCTATTGCCGGCTACGGACTTAAAGCGAAAATTGCCGGCAAGATTGTTTTGGCCGGAAAAGAAAAGTTGCTTAATGATAACGGCGTTGCGACCGAACCGATGAAAGACATTCTTGATCGGTTGGCAAAAGAGGGGAAAACGCTAAGCCTGCTTTCGATTGATGGAGTTTTTGCCGGCGTTATTGCCGCGGCGGACCCGCCTCGGGCAAATTCTAAAAAAACTATTATGGCGCTAAAGAATCTGGGGTTAGAGGTGGCGATGATCACCGGCGATCACCCAAAAGTGGCGGAAGGCATTGGGCATGAGCTTGGTATTGATAGGGTATTTGCCGAAGTGCTTCCTGGCGATAAAGCAAAATATGTTAAAAAATTGCAGGATGAAGGAAAGTTTGTGGCGATGGTTGGCGACGGCATCAATGACGCGCCGGCACTCGCGCAGTCGGATATCGGTATTGCTATCGGCGCCGGAACGGATGTTGCCATAGAAACCGGCAATATCGTTCTTATGAAATCGGACCCGTACGACATTGTCGCGGCTTTGCGCTTAAGCAAGGCCACGGTTACTAAAATGAAGCAGAATCTTTTCTGGGCGGCTATTTATAATATTTTAGCGATACCGGTTGCGGCCGGAATATTTTACAGCTCGCTTGGCTGGTCTTTGCGGCCGGAAATTTCTGCGCTTTTAATGTCGGCCTCATCAATCATCGTTGCTACTAATGCAGTATTATTAAAAAGAGTTGAACCAAAGCTAAAAATTTAAATAATTATTAAAAACATCCTCCTTCGCGTAAAGCTACGGAGGACAAGAAAAATATGAACACAAAATTTATTAACCCCGAAGAAAATTTGCTTCGCAAATTTAACGGGGCAAGCTGGGTTTTGCGCATCTCTGTTGCCGGTGAATTTATTGGACATGGAGTTTTCGCTATTCAAGGTAAAAAAGACTGGGTGAACTGGTTTTCCACTTTTGGCATTTCCGATATCGGATTAGCAACTCAACTTTTATTTCTTGTCGGCATAATGGATATCGCTTTGGCAATTTTAATTTTGATAAAACCCGTTCGCGTCGCTTTGCTATGGATGGTGTTTTGGGGATTTTGGACGGCGCTTTTGCGCCCGATTGTCGGAATGCCCGTCTGGGATTTTGTTGAAAGATGGGCGAACTGGGGCGCGCCACTTGCCTTACTTTTGGTTATCGGCTGGCCGAAAAACTGGCGCGAATGGCTTAAATAAAAAACCAAAATTAAAACGCGCTTGGCAACATTGCAAGTTTAGAACCGATCGGAAATTAACTTGCAAATTTAGTTGACAAAGGTTTTCAGGCGTATTATCATTATAACAATGATTAGACGTTGCTTTATTACTAAAGACATTACCCGAGCCCAATTTTTGGGCAAATTTTGCCGAGGCGGATTTGTAATTCCCATTAGCTAATTTTGGCTTAAGATTGGAATAAACCCGCCCCGAGCGTAGTCGAGGGGCGGGTTTAATTTTCAGAGAACATTAACAACTTAAGAAGAAGGGAGACGAGATGGAAAATTCTGAAGAAACAAGAGAAATCCCGCTTACTTGGCGCGATTATGTTAAAAGCGCTAAAGAAACCGCATCTCTATTCAAGTGGGTTGTTCGAGAGCTTTCAACCGATGCGTGCCGGTATTGGACCAAGCGGTTCATAGTAGCCTTGCTTTTCTCTACCGCTTTTACGGCGGCTTCCCCATGGTTTTTCGGTTATATTTTTAACGGTTTAACGGATCGCAAATGGCGCACCATTATAATCGGCTTTGCCGGTATTGCCTTATGTTTCATTTTTGATAGAATTGCCAGCTACTATAGAGATATCGCAAGAGAGTATATTGCCGGTATGAGCTGGGGAACTTTAGACGAGCGCATTACGGAGCTCTTCTTTGAAAAGTCAATGGGTCAGCACATACAGGAGAGCTCGTCTCTAAACGTTGCCAATATAGACAAGGGCCGCGGCAAAGTGATTCATCTTCACAATATGATGTTGTTTGACGGAATTCCCATGCTGCTGTCGCTGTTGTTTTCCTATATTATGATATGGGTTTTTAGCATAGTTGCCGGAGCGATTACAACTTTTGTCATTGCCGTTTATCTGATTTGGATGTTGTTTCTTAATCAGAAAGTGATTGAAGTTTGTTTCCCGATCGATAAAGAATTTAGAAAATTAAATCGCTATCGCCTTGAACGCTGGGAAAAAGTTGAACGAGTAAAAACATGCGGCAAGGAGTTAGAAGAACTTCCGTTTATGAGTGCATGGTTTAATAGAGCGATAAATCAAGATAGAGGTTTTTGGATTTGGGTAATAAAACAGTGCAGTTTTCGCGGTTCTTTTAACTTTCTGGGGTTCTTCATGATATTGAGTTATGGCGCTTGGCAGGTTTATAGCGGCAACTGGATAATTGGATCATTATACTCTCTTTACATTTGGAGCTTGAGAGTTCTTGAAAATATCTGGCGCGTAGGAGACATTGAGCACGAATTTAACTGGAATATGCCGGCAGTTCGCTCAATGATAAATGCCTTGTCAATAAAGCCGGATTTGGTTGAGAAAGATAATGCGCTCGGTACTTCTAATATTTCAGAGATTGGCATTGAATTTAAGGATGTTACCCACACTTATCCGTTTGGAAGCGAAGAAGATGAAGACAATAGTTCTAAAAAGAACGGAATGCCGGTTGTCAGTAAAATCAATTTTACTATTGATCCGGGCGATAAAGTTGCGTTAATTGGAGAAAGTGGCGCTGGAAAAACCACGATTATGAGGCTGCTTCTAAGATATATGGATCCTGACCACGGGAATATATTTGTTAACTCTGCAGATCTTCGCGATGTAAAATTAAAATCATGGATGAGTTGCATCGGCTACATTCCCCAGCAGTCGCAAATATACGACGGCACGGTTCGCTATAACTTAACTTACGGTCTAAGCCCGGAAAAACGGGAAAAAATTACCGATGATGAGCTGTGGAAGTTAATGAGGTCATTAAAAGTGGATTTCGGCAGCCGATTAGTCAATGGGTTGGAAACGATGGTCGGAAGAAACGGCATTAAACTGTCTGGCGGTGAAGCGCAGCGTCTTATGATAGCTGCGGCGACGATAAAGAACCCGCTTCTTTTGGTAATTGATGAAGCAACGAGCAATCTTGACTCGTCTACGGAAAAAGCGGTTCAGGCCGGTTTGGCTGCGATTCTCGAAAGCAAAATCAGCGCTTTGATTGTGGCGCACCGCTTGAGCACGATTCGCAAGCTTTGCAACAAATTTATTGTTCTTAAAAATTCCGATGAAGTTAAAAACGGCGGTTCTCAAATAGAGGCGATTGCCGGTTCTTTTGAAGAGTTGTATAAAATTTCGCCGACTTTCAAGCGATTGGCCGATGACCAGGATATAGTTATTTAGTTATTGAAAATTTTTACCCCCGCGAAGCGGGGGATTTCTTTTTTGTTGAATTATGTTAAACTAAAAAAGTTATGTTTGAGCTAAAAAACAAAATCGCGTTAATAACCGGCGCAAGAAGAGGGATGGGCAGAACCCACGCGCTCGCGTTGGCAGAGCAAGGGGCGAAAGTTGTGGTAACGGATGTTGACGCAAATGAGTGCCGGCCGGTTGCAGATGAAATAAAATCAAAAGGCGGCGAGGCAGTTTGTCTTAAAATGGATGTTTCAAATGCCGCCGAAGTTAATCAGGTTTTTGACGAAGTGATAAAACATTTTGGCCGGCTTGATATTTTGGTAAATAACGCGGGAATTTACGCGCCAAAGGCGGCCTTAGAGATGACTGAAGAAGAATGGGATAAAACTATTGATATAAATCTAAAAGGGGAATTTCTTTGCGCGCAAAGAGCCGCGAAAGAAATGGCCAAAAACAAATGGGGAAGAATCATCAACATTGCTTCTATTGCTTCAGGAGGATTAGGGATAGGTTTTGAGGGCGCGGCGCATTATGCGGCCTCTAAAGGAGGAATAATCGGCATGTCTGAAAGCATGGCCATAGAATGGGCGCCGCTGGGAATAAACGTTAATGTTATCGCTCCCGGCGCCATTGATACCCCGATGGTTCGAGAATCCGGCAAAGAATTAACCAAGGAAACGGCAGAAGAAATTATACAGAATGTTCCTCTAAAGCGGATCGGCCGGCCGGAAGAAGTGTCGGCGATGGTGGTTTTTCTGGCCTCCGAAGAATCAAGCTATGTCACCGGCGCCACATTTTATGTAGACGGCGGCTGGCTCGCTGCATAGTTTATGTTCTTGCTGTCGGCGTATTTTTTAACAACGAGATTTGACAGATAGTTAACTAAGCGTGGGGATTCCTTTTAATTATTATCTAAGTATGGTATCAAGGTAATATTGGGTTTTTATATAGAATCTTAACAAATTATCAACGAGGGGATTGACACATGAATTTTAAAAAGCTCTTATATGTCCTGCCGCTCTTTTTAGCTATCGCAGTTTCTCCAAATATTTCTTTTGCCAATCATGAAAGCCCCACAGTTTTTGTAAAGAACATGATTGACGAGTGTCTTGGTATTCTTAAATCGGATGAAAGCAAAGATATTCAAAAAGAAAAGATTTTAAATCTCATAAAAATCTCTTTTGATTTTTCAAGTATTACCGAAAACTTACTTACCGGGTTGAAAGTTAACGATAAAGATAAATCGGCGCTTGCCGATCTCTTCCCCCATCTTCTGGAGATGCGGTATGGCATTTTTATAAAATCGGCAAATAATTTGTCCGTAGAATATATTGGCCATAAACTTTTCTTTTTTAACTTTGAAGCGGTTGTTCATACTCGTATGAAGATTTCTTCTCATGATATAGCCTTAGATTATAAATTGCATCATGTTGACGGAAAGTGGAAGATACGTGATCTTGAGGCAGATAGCGTTAGCCTGGTAGGTAATTACAAAGCACAAATTAACAGAATTCTTACGCGAATGTCATTTCCGGATTTTATAAAATATCTTGAAGAAATAGTCGGCAAGAAAACAGATACTACAAACGGCCAACAATCTTAATGGCTGTTTGTATTCCGCCTTTACACTTTCACGACGGCCTATTAATCCCGCATTGCGGGATTTTATTTTTATGTTATTATTATAAAACTATGGCAAACAGGCACCTTTCACGATCAATTGCCCTTCAAACCCTTTACGAATGGGATTTTAATGGTTCTAAAGATTCTCATCTTGATGAAATTTTGGAGAGAAATATAGAAGAATTCGGGCCGGGCATTGAAGATGATAAATTTGTCAGGGATCTAATAAAGGGCGTTTTAGAAAATCGCGAAAAAATTGATGAAATTATCGTTAAAACCGCGCCGGAGTGGCCCCTTGGACAGATCGGCTTGGTTGATAGAAATGTTTTACGGCTCGGGATTTATGAGCTTTTATTCGGCAAGCGCGAAGAAGTGCCTCCCAAAGTTGCTATTAATGAAGCAATTGAATTGGCCAAAAGTTTTGGCGGCGAAACATCGGGAAAATTTATAAACGGCGTATTGGGAACTATATATAGAGCTATTGGCGAACCGGGCAAGGAAGAGGGCGGTCCGCGCCGCGGCAAAGAAAAATTAGATGAACAGAAAAATGATAAAGAATAAATTATTTTCCGGTTTTTATAAAATTTAATATTTTTGTTTTCAAAGCGGGTTATGAGCCCGAGCGGGCATGGTTGCCGCCACAGGCGGCAGAGCGAGGGCGAATCCCTGAAGCAAGCACGCTGGGCGAGCGAGGAAAGCATGAAAATAAAGATATTAAATTTTTAATAAATTATTTATTATCATTTAAATATAATGTAATCATGTCAGATGGATTTTAAAGATTTACAAAAAAATCTCGGAATAAAATTTAAAAATGAAAATCTGCTGAAGCAGGCTTTTATTCACCGTTCTTATTTAAACGAAAATCCCGCTTTTAGCTTGGGCCACAACGAAAGGCTTGAATTTTTAGGAGACGCTGTTTTAGAGCTCATTGTAACCGACTATCTTTACAAAAATTATCCGGACTTAGCGGAGGGCGAAATGACAAGTTTAAGAGCGGCTTTGGTAAATTCCCAAATGCTTTTGCAAATTTCGGATCGTTTAGGTTTTAACGATTACCTCTATCTTTCAAAGGGTGAAGCGAAAGAAATCAACCGGGGCCGGCAATATATATTAGCAAATACTTTCGAGGCTTTTATTGGCGCACTTTACTTGGATCAGGGTTACGAATCGGCAGAAAAATTCATTTTAAAAAATCTTATTCCGGAACTTAAAAACGTGATAGAAAAAAAGCTATGGCGTGACGCTAAAAGCTTGTTTCAGGAAGCGGCGCAAGAGCGAGTCGGCATTACCCCGACTTATGAAGTTTTAGAAACCACCGGCCCGGATCACGCTAAGAAATTTATAATCGGCGTATATCTTGAAAAAGAGTTGGTAGCTAGCGGTGAGGGCGCGTCTAAAAGTGAGGCCCAGCAACAAGCGGCGGAAAACGCTTTGAAAATAAAGAACTGGTAAAAGATCTTTTTGTTGAATTAAATGAAGCTCAAAAAAATAGAAATTTCTGGGTTTAAATCGTTCGCTCATAAAACTGCTCTGGAGTTTCCGTTTAACATCAGCGCTATTGTCGGGCCAAATGGGTCGGGTAAGTCCAATATTGTTGACGCGATGAGATGGGTTTTGGGTGAACAAAGTTTTAAAAATTTGCGTTCAAAATCCGGCGCCGACTTGATTTGGGCCGGGTCGGAAAAAAAATCTTCGCAAGGCAAGGCGAGTGTTAATTTATGTTTTGACAATAGCGATGGCTTTTTCCCGATTGATTTTGACGAGATAACAATCGGCCGCAAAGTATATCGGGATGGTTTAAGCGAGTATTATCTGAATGACAGTCAGGTTCGCCTCAAAGATATTGCCGAGCTTTTGGCGCGTTCAAAACTCGGACTGCGCGGCCATTCTATAGTTAATCAAGGTTCGGCGGACGAAGTTTTGAAAGCCAACTCGCAGGAACGCTGCAGTATTTTGGAAGAAGCGCTCGGGTTAAGAGAGTTTCAGCTTAAAAAATTGGAAGCAGAAACAAAACTAGGCGAAACGCATTTGAATCTTGAGCAGACCGCCAACTTGATAAATGAAATTTCGCCTCACTTAAAGTCGCTAAAGCGTCAGGTTGAAAAGTTTGAAAAACGCGAATCGCTTTTTAACGAATTGAATGGCTTAGAAGACCGCTATTTTTTGGCGAAAGTTTCTCAAATTTTTAGTGAAAGAGGAGAAAACGAAAAAGCAAAGGGAGAGTTGGCGCAAAAAATCATTTTAGCCCGGAAAAATTTTGAAGAAAAAGAAAAATTGTTTGAAGCGCAAATGGCGCAGATTTCTGGTATTGGAGACAAAACAAAGCATTTTGAGTCTGAATTAAACCGTTTAAACATTGATCGTCAGAACATTATGCGTGAATTTGGCAAGGTGGAGGGGTTTATTGAATCACACAAACGAGATAGCCAAAAAAATACAAAGACGCTAGAAGCAGTTTTGGCAATTAAGATTAAATATTGGGCGAAAAGGCTCAATGCCGTTACAAGCCTTGCCGATCTTGCGGCTGTAAAAGAAACCGTTAAAAATCTTGCCGATGAACTTCAAACATTAAGCAATTATTTTGAAAAGAACGAAATAAACCAAATTTTAGCAATGGCAGATTTGCCGGATTTTGCAGAAAAAAACGCTAGTCCTTATGAAAAGGAAAAAGAGGAGTTAAAACTTAAATTATCCCGCCTTGAAAGCGAAATGGAACAAGTAAAGACGTCAATTTCAAAAATCCGCCAAGGCGAAAACAACTTCAGGAGGACTTATCTTGATTTTCAGAAAGATCTTGAACTGGCGCGTCGAGAGTATATTGAAACAGAAGAGGCGATGAGGAAATTTGATCTTGAAGAAGAAAAAATCAAACTTAGGGAAGCGGATATCAAATCGGAAATGTGGGGTTCGGGAAAAAATTACGAAAAATTTACCGTCAATTTTGCTACAATCGAACCTGTTATGTTGGAAACCGAGCTTCCAACAGAATTGGAAAATAAAATCGTTAAATTGAGGCGGGAAATAGCCGACATCGGAAATGTTGACGGGGAAACAATAAGAGAATACGAAGAAACGAATGCGCGCCACGAATTTTTAACAACCGAAGTCGGCGATTTAAATATTGCCGTTGATTCCTTAAAATCATTGATTAAAGATTTAAGCGGCAGGATTAGTAATGATTTTAAAGTCGGCCTTGCCAAAATCAACGAAGAATTTAATCATTATTTTCGACTGATGTTTGGAGGCGGGTCGGCGCGCCTAACCGCTGATAATTTAGAAGGCGCTGAAACGGGTGTTTTTATAAATGTTAATGTTCCGCAAAAAAGAATTCGCGATTTAAATCTCCTTTCGGGAGGGGAGAGGGCGCTTGTCTCCATCGCCCTGCTTTTTGCTATTGTTGCCGCGAGCAAACCGCCGTTTTTAATTTTAGATGAAGTTGACGCGGCGTTAGATGAAAATAATGCCGTACGGTTCGCTAAAGTTCTTAAGGACTTGGCGCAAAAAACCCAATTTATTTTGATAACCCATAATCGCGCCACGATGGAAGCAGCCGAAGTACTTTATGGCATTACAATGGGCGATGACGGCGTTTCAAAAATGTTTTCGTTAAAACTCACCGACCCGATCCAGTCTTAAACTTGCTATTGACATTTTTATATTTTGAAATCTAAAATACCACTTTTTATGATATATCATAAAAAGTGGTATTTGTTAAATCAATTAAAATTTTTTTAAAAAATTAACTGGTTTAACATGATTGTTGTAAATTAAGTCTTTTTATGATAAAATGCATCAAAGGATAAATTAATAATTCCGACGTAAAGTCGGAACTCCGATCGAAGCGTCGGAGTTAAACAATACACTTATGTTTTGGAATATTATTTGGGGTTTTGTTATCATAGCGCTTATTTTAAGCGGCCTACTTAATGCGATTAATTGGCAGATAAATATCTGGCTGATTGTCGCTGTATTTATTATTTGGCTGATTACTTTGTATAACTCTCTGATTATGATGAGAAACCGGGTTCGCGAGGCATGGTCGGATATAGAGGTCCAATTAAAAAGACGATATGATTTAATCCCGAATTTAGTTGAGACGGTAAAAGGTTATATGGCTCATGAGAGCGGGGTTTTTGAAAAAGTAACCGAGGCGCGAACAAGAGCCATGGGGGCAGGTACGAAAGAAGAAAAACTTGGCGCCGAAAATATTTTATCGGGCACTTTGAAAACTCTTTTCGCGGTTTCGGAAAATTATCCCGATCTTAAAGCCAACGCTAATTTTTTGGATTTACAGCGTGAACTGGCTGATACAGAAAATAAAATCCAAGCGGCGCGCCGATTCTATAACGGTAACGTAATGGATTACAACACTAAAATTGAAGTTTTACCGACAAATTTAATTGCGAAGGCGTTCAACTTCAAAAAAGAAGAGTTTTTTGGCATCGAAAATGAATCGGAACGACAACCGGTCAATGTAAAATTTTAAATGGCGACTATTTATAATCATAGAGACTCCAATATCAGAAAGACCTGGTTGCTGGTAACACTATTTTTAGTTGTCGTTATTGGAATTGGATGGGGGTTTGCCCAAATTTACGGTAATCCCGGCATTCTTTATGTCGCGGTCATTTTCAGCATCTTGATGAATATCGCGGCTTATTGGTGGTCTGATAAAATTGTTCTTAAAATGGCCGGTGCCAAGCCGGTTACAAGAGAGAACGCGCGCGAGCTTTACAACATTGTTGAAAACTTGTCTATTACCGCGGGCTTGCCGGTTCCCAAAATCTACATCATTCCCGAAAGACAGCCAAATGCTTTTGCGACCGGAAGGAATCCGAAGCACGCAGTCGTGGCCGTAACCGAAGGATTATTGGAGCGGCTGGATAGGAGCGAGCTTGAGGGTGTATTGGCCCACGAGCTTTCGCATATCGGAAATTACGATATGCTTTTGTCTACGGCGGTCGTAGTTTTAGTCGGTTTTATTTCCATTCTTTCCGATATGTTTTTACGTTCAATGTTTTGGGGCGGAAGAGGCCGTGACGATAGAGGCAGCGGGCAGGCGCAAGCAATTATTATGATTGCCGGGGCCGCAGCTGCGGTCTTAGCGCCAATTGCCGCGACTTTGATGCATCTTGCAATTTCCCGAAAACGCGAGTTTTTAGCGGACGCTTCGGGCGCTCTTTTAACGCGATACCCCGAAGGACTAGCGAATGCGCTTCTAAAAATTTCTAAAGACCCATCGCCTTTACGGAAAGCTTCAAATACCACTGCCCATCTTTGGTTTGAAGATCCGTTTGATAAACCCGGCAAAAAAACATTATGGCTTCACAAATTGTTTATGAGCCACCCGCCGGTAGAGGATAGGTTAAGGGCATTAAGGAATTTAAAAGTATAGCTTGAAATTTTATGCAGAGAGTTTCTAAAAAAGCAGTCTGGATGTGGTTTGCCGAGTTTTTAGCAAAACCGATTGCTTTAGCGATTTTGGTTTTTTGGTTTATTTCCGGCGCCGCCTTTTTATATCTATCGCCCCAATCTCCGTTAGAGAATAAATTTCTATTGGGACAGGATTTAGATAAAATCTATAAAATCGGAGTGATTTTTGATAAATGGCTTTTTTTGGGCTTTTCTGTTGGTTTAGTATTCTTGATTCTTTCAGCCGTCAGCAATGCTTTTTATAAATATTGGTCTATAAGTTATGAACCGGAGGAGTTGGCCCTTAAAATTGTAAAAGGTGTTTATAAAAAAGAAGAGACGTTTATTCCATATAAGAATGTAGAAAGCATTGACATTAGAGTCGGTTCGGCCGAAAGATTTTTTGGGCTTTCAAGTTTATTGATTTTTACTTCCGGGGTCGGCGATAAAAATAACCCTGGATTGGCGGAAGGATATATAGAAGGATTAAATTACAACAACGCGGTAGTGCTTAAAAATAAACTTTTGGAAAAGATTAAATAAGGAATGGAGGGTTCGCATAGTGGTCTAGTGCGCCTGCTTGGAAAGCAGGTTTACCGCAAGGTATCACAGGTTCGAATCCTGTACCCTCCGCAGTGTTGAGCATCGGTTCAAGAGACTGATACTTTCAGAACTTAATGGAGATTTAAATAAAATTTATTAAAAATTATCATATTTTATGATATATCATAAAAAAGTGGTATTTTAGATTTCAAAATATAAAAATGTCAATCAGGATAATTTTAGACCCGTGCGGGTCTTTTTGTTTGGTATTATGAAGCATATGATATATAATAGTATTATATGCCGACACTTTTAGAATTTCGAAATTTTAATCGGATAAATACAAAAGATTATGAACAGTTCGATTCTAAACTGCGCGCTAAATTAATTAGCGCGGCAAAAAAAAGCAAAAATAAAAAAGTGTTACATATCAACGCCACGCCTTTTGGAGGGGGCGTAGCCGAAATGTTGCGATCCCAGATTCCTTTTGAAAGAATGCTGGGCATAAAGTCGCATTGGCTTACAATAAAGGCGCCGATTAAATTTTTCCGAATAACTAAAAAAATTCATAATTTTATTCAGGGCAAATCCGATACGCTAACAGAAAAAGAAAAATCTTTGTATATTTCGGTAAATCGGGAGCTCCAAAAATCACTGGCGTATTTTATAGAAAAATATAAGCCGACTTCAATAGTAATTCACGACCCCCAGCCGCTGCCTCTGGTAAATTTTATCCCAAAACAAATCCATAAAATTCTACGGTTACATATAGATCTCTCAACACCTAACCCCGCGATATTGGAATTTTTAAAGCAATTTATAGTTTCATACGATAAGATTGTTTTAAGCAATAAGATATACCGTTTGGCGATGCCATGGCTAAAACTATCCAAAATCGCTGTAATAATGCCCGCTATTGACCCACTATCAGTTAAAAACCGGTCAATGAACTCGGAAACTGCGCGACTTATTATAAACGAATTCGGCATAAACCACACCAAGCCATTAATTACCCAAGTCTCCAGATTTGACCCTTGGAAAGACCCGCTTGGTGTGATCAAAGCGTATTACTTGGCAAAAAACAAAATACCGGATATTCAGTTGGCAATGGCAGGATTTTTTTTCGCCCAAGATGATCCGGAAGCAAAAGAAATTTTTAAAATAGTTAAGAAAAATGATAGGGGCGATCGTGATATTTTCTTGTTTTCTAATCCCAAAAAGCTTCTGGGCATTTCAAATGACACTTTAATAAACGCACTTTACACAGCAAGCGATCTGGTGATTCAAAAAAGCATTCGTGAAGGTTTTGGCCTCACAATGACCGAAGCCATGTGGAAGGGCAGGGCGGTTGTTGCCGGTAAAACTACCGGAGCACTGGTTCAAATTAAAGACGGAAAAAATGGAATTTTGGTAAATTCGTCAGAAGAAGCGGCCGAGGCCATAGTCCGATTGATGAAAAACGAAAAATCGCGGGAAAAATTGGGGAAAGCGGCCCATCAATCGGTTAAACGCCGATTTCTATTGCCTCACTACGTATTGAACAACATAAAATTATATAATTAAAAATCTCTTGTTTAAAAACAAGAGATTTTTAATTATCTGTGATCATAAGGTTAGGCGGTAGCTTCCTCTTTTTCTTCAGTCATTTCAACATTACATGTAGGACAGTTCCCTGGCTGGTCTGAAGTATGACCACATTTGGGGCATTTATAAGCCATGGTTTTTTGCTGATTATATTTTTAAAATTGGCGTGACGACTTGCGACTATTGCCGTCCATAAAAGCATAAACGATAATGCAACCTTGGTCAAGCCGCAGTAATGTAGAGGTAGAGAATATAAATTGCATAAAGAAAAAACAAAGTAAGTCCCTGCCATCTTTTTAACACATATAACTTGCCGATAAACATAAAACTGTAAAGCAATATGGAGGCCAAAAATGTCATGGCGATATCTATTGAGAATCCTGGAGATATAAAAACAGGGCGTATTATTGCTGCTACGCCAAGAATCATAAGAAAATCAAAAATGTTTGAACCTATGATGTTGCCTATGGCAATACCCGGGCGGCCGCGATACGCCGCAGTAAAGGTAACTGCAAGTTCCGGTAGCGAGGTGCCGATTCCGATAATAGTGAGTCCGATGAGCGATTCGCCGACACCGAACGCCTGCGCCATTACCATTGCGCCATCAATAACCCACTTTCCGCCCAAAACCGTTCCCGCGATACCTGCGAGTATGAGACCTAGCGCCAACGGAAACGCAACAATTCTGGCCGGTTTTTCATCTTCGGCAGCATGATTCGTTTTTTTAATTATTACAAAAAGCCACCAAAGAAAAAGGCCGATTAGAGCGCCTCCTTCAAATCGCGAAATCTCGCCTTTACCGAGAAAAAACGCAAAAAAAGCCGCTGTCGCAATCGCGGTCATGTTCCACCTAAGGTCGCGCTTGACCCATTCCTGTTTGAAAGGGAGTGTAAAGGCAAGCGCGGTGATGCCAAGAATAAAAAGGATATTAAACGTATTGCTTCCAATAATGGTTCCAAGACCGATATTGCCCGCGCCGGTAATATGATCAACTAAGGTAATCGCGAACTCGGGAATTGAAGTCCCGATGCCGACTATAACAAGTCCAATAACAAAACTTGGAACACTGAAAAATTTCGCGATAGATGAAGCGCCGTTCACTAAAAAGTTTGCCCCTTTAATGAGGATATAAAATCCGATGAAAAAGAGAAAAATGGTAAAAGCCATGTTAAATGAGTTTCTTTACTTCAACTTAAATTTGCCCGCTTTACAAAAAATCGTTCCATAAGCTGGCTTACGACAATCGCTACGCTAAGAATAATAAGATATATTAAAAGCAGAGACGAAAATTCAATCGGCAATTTGCGAAGCACTCCCAAGATAAAAGCGGAATACCAAGAAACTATAGAAATCGCTCCAAGCGCAAAAGCAATTTTTCGCTCATGATGAAGTTCGCCGGGCTGGTGTTCGTGTTTTTCTCCAAAGGAAATTTTAACCAATTTTGGAGCAATCAGAAGATTTAAGAACGCCCCATTCACAATAATAACGGCGATCGCAATCATCTTCACTAAAAACTTGGCCGATTGATTTAATTCTTGGGCTTCCGGCAAATAAAGCCCAAGGCCGGTAAGAATTAGAAGCGCGAGCGCAAACCATATTACCTGTGAGAGTGTGCGCATCACATCGGCTTCCCACTCGGATATTCGAAAATCCTTTAAGAATTTAAAAAAGAAGATATCGGTAATCGTAGCGCCGCCAAGTCCAAGCGCAACCCCCAAGATATGCCCAACGACAATGAGTTCGTGATAGCGGCCAAGAAGAACAATAAACGAAAATTTGGAAACCGAAAGCGCGATCGCAAAAATAATAGCGCAGAGCCCGGCGGACATAAGGCACCAGGTGCACCATTGCTTGAGCGCGAATGCCTGGATAAAAGTAAGGTAGAGCGTAAATAAAAAAGCCGCGGTGGTGAGCGCAAGAATGCCAAATACTATAAGCGGCAAAGCAAGCGCCGGAATCACCAAAAACAACACATAACTCGTCATTACCAACCCGTAGTACAAAAGGCCTAAAATTTCAACGGGAATTCCAAAAAAACGAGAATACTCGCTGTAGATTACCGCGTCGCAGTCGGAATTAAGCGGACAAGTCATTTTTTCGTGCGAACCCTTTTTGTGGCGAATATAAAAAGCAAGAAGAAACCCTCCAAAAGCCGCGAAAATTAAAATAATGTACCAGATGTTGTTCATTTAAATAAACTTAATAATTTTTTTGCGAAAAAGCCATTTGCCGAATTCAACCGCTGAAATATTGAGAAGTCCTACGCCGGCAACTCCCAATAACCAAACGGGCGGAAGCGGACTTGTGTTGAAAATTTGCTGGAGCCATGGAATATATATTGCCGCGATAATTGAGAGAAGGCCAATACTAACGCCGATTGTTAGCGGCCTATTAGAAAGAGGATTATAACTCAAAATACTTTTTCCCAAACTGCGAAGCGAAAAAGCCAAAAGAAGCGCGTAGCTCGCGAAAGAAGCAAAAATAAAAGTCCGCGTTAATTCTTCGGCGAATCCTATTTTCAGCAAAACAAGATACAAAATAAAAAGGAAGGCGCTGCTTAAAACTCCGATAATCAAAATGAAAAATTTCATTTCTCTGTCAAATAAATTTTTATGTAATTTATGAGGACGATTTCCTGGGTCATCAACGCTGTCTTCAAAAGCAAACGCGATAGCGGGAAAACTATCGGAAAAAAGATTAACAAAAAGAATTTGTAAGGCATTAATCGGCAAGGCTATTCCCAAAATTATTGCGCCCCCAATTAAGAATAACTCATCAAAAGAATTTGAAAGAAGGTAAATGATAACCTTTCGGATATTGCGTAAAATTCTTCTTCCTTCTTTGATGGCGGCTACAATCGTTTCAAAATTATCGTCTAAAATAATAAGATCGGCCGCGCTTTTAGCCACATCGGTGCCCGAACCGACGGCAACGCCAATGTCGGCCGTGTGAAGCGCCGGCGCGTCGTTTATGCCATCGCCGGTTACGGCGACTACCTCTCCTCTTTCTTGGTAGAGTTTGGCAATCATTACTTTTTGTTCCGGAGTTACGCGAGCGTATAAAGTCGCTTCGCGAGAACGCGCCTCAAGCTCTTCTTTGGTAAGATGCATAAGGTCGTCGCCCGTAAGCACCGCTCCTTTACCGTCAACCAAACCAAGCTCTCGCGCGACTGCTTCAGCCGTTCCGCGATGGTCTCCGGTTACAATAATGGTTTTAACGCCCGCCGCGGCAATTTCGTTAACGGCTTGAGATACGTGAGGACGTAACGGATCGCGAAAAGTTATTAAGCCGTCAAAGTTGAGGCCATTAAAATTTTTTTGGCGTAAAACATTCTCATGACCTTCGCTGACGAGCCGAGACGCTACTCCCAACACGCGTTCCCCGGCAAAAGCTCTTTTTTCAATTTCTGTAATCATCTTTTCCTGTTCTTTTTGCGTGAGAACAGTAAGGCGTAAAATAATTTCCGGAGCTCCGAAAAGAGCAAGATGAGTCACAGAATCAGTTTTAAAAACCGCCGCGGAAAATTTATGCTTTGAGTCAAACGGCAAGCGGTCTAAAATTTTTGTTTGTTCTAAAACTTTAGTCAGTAACACGCCGTTTAAAGCGGCGCCCTTAACTAAGGAAACCTCAAGCGCCCGGCCCGACATTATCCATTTTTCGGAAACATCTTGGGGATTTTCTATAACCACGTCGGTATTAACCAACGCATAACTAAGAAGGTCTTTTTTATCTTCCGTATCGTTATCATTATTTTTATAAGGCATTATTCCGGTAAGCTCCATTTTGGCTTGGGTGAGCGTACCTGTTTTATCAGTAAGAATAATACTTGTTGACCCAAGCGTCTCAACAGCTAAAAGCTTTTTTACAATTCCATTGCGAGCCGCAAGGCGTTGTACCCCAATAGCCATAATTACGGTAAGCGCTATCGGCAATCCTTCCGGTATTGCCGAAACCGCCACGGCAACGGAAATTATAAACATGTCGTGGATACCTTTACCGAAATAAAGACCGAGGCCGAAAAGCAACAACGTGAAAATTAAAAGCGCGACTCCGACATATGCCGAAAAATATACAACAGAGCGTTGAAGGGGAGTTGATTTTCGGTCTTTTTCCGCGACTAATCCGGCGATCTTGCCAAATTCGGTTTCACTTCCCGTAGCGGTGACTACGGCATCGGCGAAACCAGACATTACCAAGGTGCCGCTGAATATCATTGATTTTCTTTCACCGAGCACCATCGCCGGAGGCAGTGGAGAAACGTTTTTTTCCACCGGCAAAGATTCTCCCGTAAGAATTGATTCGTCTATTTCCAGGTTATTTACAAATAAAAGACGCGCGTCGACAGGAATGCGATCGCCCTGCGTAACGCGAATAATATCGCCCGGCACTAGCTCGGAAGCATCAATCCCGCGCTCCTGGCCGCCGCGGCGCACGCGAGCGCGAACGCGGATATACGTTTTAAGAAGTTCCAGGATAGTTTCAGATTTATTTTCTTGCCAAAAGCCAAAAATTACGTTCACCATAACGGCGGCAAGAATCACGCCCGTCTCTATCCATTCGCCAAGAAAAACGGTAACGATGCCGGCTAAAAGCAAGATTGCAACCAACAAACTTCGAAATTGGCGTAAGGCAATTTCTATTTTTGACAGCCGGCGGCGTTCTTTTATAACATTCGGACCGAATATTTTTAAGCGCGCCGCGACTTCTTCACTACTCAAACCGGAAAGATTGGTTTTTAGCGCGCTAAAAATCTCGCTCTCATCCATAGACCAAAAAGGCTCTTTTATCGATTCTCGGTTAATTGCCATATATTTTTAGGATACTATATTTCTGTCTGCCATGCCACACAATTTATTTTTTTGACTCGCTGGTTTGAAAGTGGTAACCTCTTAGAAAGTTAGATAATAGTTCTTTACAAAAAATGGGGAAAAATGACAATCCGGGAACGTCTGGCTAAGATTAGGTTTTTTAAGGTAACTCCCGATCTATCCGGCCTAAAGTATACTGAACTGCAGGCGCTTTCACATTGCGTACAAGCGGCTCGGGTTACAACCGATATTTACTTAGAGCAAGTGGCTCATGGGAATCTTGAAATGTATAGGGCGCTTCAAGCGCGCAGTGACGAGGAAGGCATTGACTTGCTCCGGTATTTCAATCTCCAAGGTTCTCCGTGGGACGAATACGATCATAGTAAGCCTTTTGTTTCGGGAGTTGGAGAGAGGCCCAAGTTTGGTTCTTTTTATCCGATCGGTTTTACGAAAGAGGAATGGGACGCCTGGATTAGTGCGCATCCCGGAGATCGTGAACAATTTGAGAGCAACTATACTGTAATTCGTCGAGCCCCAGTTTATTCTATGCCTTCAATGACTCAAGTTGGATTGATTGCGGCGCCCTATTCAGAAGAATACACCATCTACTTAAATTTAATGGCAGAAGAGTTGCGAGTGGCGGCGGAATGGTTGCCAACAAATAGCGACCTTGGTTCGTTCTTACGAATGCGTGCTAAAGCTTTTAAATCAAACGACTATTTTGATAGCGATATGGCTTGGGTGGATACCGACGGAAATCCGTTTGAAGTAACCATTGGGCCATACGAGGTATATTTTGACGGTTTACTTGGCTTGAAAGCTTCTTTTGAGGCATTTGTCGCCATACCAGATAAGGAAGCTACTGCTGCGTTAAAGAAATTCACTCCGCTTGTTCCCGATTTCGACGCAATGTTAAGCAAAGAGTTTAATTTCAGCCCAAAGGGTTCTGCTATTCCGCTCGAAGTTGTTTCAGATGTTATACGCGGAGGCGAAGCTGCTTTTGGATATATGTTTGTTGCTTATAATTTGCCAAACGATCGCAGGGTCCATGACTTAAAGGGTTCTAAGAAGGTGTTCTCGCGAACCATGATGCAGGCGAAGTTTGACACGCTAGCGTTGCCGATTGCCGAAAGAATATTATCAAGCAAAGATTTTGAGCATTTCAAATTTGACAACCGATTGTTATTTGTCCTCGGACATGAACTGGCTCACGGCCTTGGTCCGAGCAAGGTGAAAGTCGGAGATCGAGAAATTCCGTTTGAAACCGCATTGCGGGATTTACATTCCTGCCTTGAGGAAGCAAAGGCGGATATGTTGGGCATCCGATTACTGGATTATTTCCGTGAACGCGGTCATTTAGATGATCAAACATTGTTTGGCGCCGTAGTAACGGAAGTAGTGGCATATATGCAAGGATGGGTACATGGATTTACCGAAGCACATTCGCGCGGCAGCCTCATAGAATACAACTGGTTACGCTATCACAATACGATGCGTTACGACTCGGTAAATAAAGTTTTTGACATTGATCCAGAACGCACGCTTGAAGCTATGAAACTCTTAAGCACCGAATTTTTGAGATTGCAGATAGCGGGCGACTATGATAAAGCAAAAGCATTTATGGAACACTGGGGTACGATTCCTTCCGAACTTCCTCCGATTATTGAAAGTTTATCCGATCTTCCTACCGCTGTTTCCCCGATTTACGAATTGCATCTGTAATAAATTAAATATAACAATTTGAGGACCCGAATACGGGTCTTTTTTTTGATGCGAACTTATTGACTAGCTTCATTTGCTTTGATAATATTATTTATAATATGACTAAATTAAATTTAAAAAATATCGTCTGGAAAGAAGGAAAACATTATGTGGCCCAATGTCTTAACGTTGATATTTCCAGTTTTGGCAAGACTAGAAAAGAGGCTCTAAAAAATTTAGACGAGGCGCTTGAACTTTATTTTGAAGATATTAAAACTCCGCGCATTACCAAGGTGGAAAGACCGGAGGTGGTCGAGCTTTCGCTCATCCATGCCTAAATTATATTCTTCCGATCACATCATAAAAGTTCTTCAGCATAAGAACTTTGTTTATATCTCACAAAAAGGCAGTCATACAAAGTTTCGTAAAATTGGCAAATCAACTCTCACCGTTATTGTTCCAGCCGGCAGAAAGGAAATTCCTGTCGGCACTTTTCGATCAATTTTGCGGCAAGCTCATATATCCGAAAAAGATTTTATATCTAAATAAGTTTTTAAAAATAAGGAGGGGTCGGATAGCGGTTTATTCCACCGCACTTGAAATGCGGCGTCCCGCAAGGGACACGTGGGTTCGAATCCCACCCCCTCCGCAGACGATTTTCGCTATCGAGAACCGACTCACTGATGACGTTAGTGAGACCAGGACGCTCGATGCGAAATAAAATAATACAGCAGATGTTCTCAGCTGTTTTATTTTTATCAGTAATTACTTTTTCTCTATCGCGAAAACCAAAATTCGTTCGAGCTATACTCAATTCAATATATCCCTAACTCTGGACTCTTGTTGAAGCAATTGATATATTAAAAGTAATGAGGTTTGTGCCTAAAAAAATTGCAATATTGATTGCGGGGCTGGTGTTTACTGCCGGACTTGCGGCGAGTTTTGTCGTTCCCGCCTTTGCCGGTGACCCGGTTGGCGGGCTTGATATAACCATTGAGCAGATTCCCGGAGGGCGGGTTTCCGGCAAAAATTATAATTCTTCATTGTCAAATAAATCAGCGGGGCTAATAAGGATGGAGATTGGCAATATTCTTTTGCGTTATGGCGTTGGCGGCGCGGACATCAACAAAGTAACAGACGCGCTTGAAGGCAAGGGTGTTTACGAAGCTGAACTCAAATCATTTCTAATCGCGATCGGAGTCAATGAAAAAGGCGTTCAGGAAGTCATTGCCAAACTTGAAGAACTTCATAGACCGCCCACATCGCTAAAAGAACTGGACACTAGCGAAAACGCGAAAGTGCTTCGTGATAATTTCCGAGAAAATGTAAGAACACTGTTTAAAGGCGATGGAACTCCGGTGCGCCGCATTGCCCTCGCTCACGGCAGAGGACTGCGCATGCTCAATCGTTTTCGCTCGGCAACGGCCCGGTTTGACCATATTTTAGGCCGGTTGGAATCGCGGATTGAAAAAATGAGAATTGAATTTGAAGTTGAAGGTGAAGATTGCGAGGTAAAGAGTATATTCCACACGTCGGATGATAATGGTGGCATTGAGATAGCCACCCTTAAGGCAAAAAATATGCAGGTCGAAAACGAGGCAAAGATAGAAGAACTTAAAGCAAAATACGAATCATTGCTTCTCGGTGAAAACGCGGGAGGAATCGCAAAAGAAGCCCGCGCCATAGCAGAAGAGCTTAAAGCAGATATAGAAAACCTCCGCGCCATAATTATTGAGATATATACGCAAGCTGATGATTATAATAGCTGCAGATCAAATACCAGCATATAATCATGACTACAGGCAAAAACAAACTTATCATTGCAATCATTGTTCTCGTTGTTATCGCGGGAGGAGTATTATTTTTCTTGAATCGCGGCCCATCGTATCAAAAAGAATTCGTTACGATTGAGCAGGATTTGACTCCGATTGAACTCACCCCGGAGGAAAAGCAGGCGCTTCAAGCCGAAGGACTCGTTATGCCGTCCGGAGAAGACGCGGCCGCGAAAAAATTGCAAACCGTGCGAACTTCCGACGAGCTCGGAGCCATTGAGGCCGACCTCAACGAAACAAATCTTTTAGGACTTGATGCAGAACTTAACGCAATCGATAACGACCTTCAAGGATTGTAGTTATTAGTAAACTAACCTGCGTTCTTGTATGGATATCCAAATCGAACATCTAAAACTAGATCTTTTGGATGAACAAACATTTGCGGCTACACAAAACAAAAGACCTCAAGATTGGGATGATACATTTGCGAGAGATTTATATACGAAGCTCGCCAACAAGAAAGTGTTTTTAACAAACCTTGCTCGATCCACTCAACCAGACGCTAGACCTCTTTCAAATTCTATATTTACGGCATGTGCTCCCCTGATGGAAGAAGAAATAGATTTCATCAAGCCCAAAGTGGTAATCACTTTTGGAAATCAAGTCAGTTCTGCTTTACTAAAAAGACCGATAAAGGTCTCGGAATCAAGGAGAAGGTCTTTTGAGCTTAAAACAAAAGATGGTAATTATACGGCGTATGCATCCTACTATCCTGTAGGTATGGGCATGATGAACATGGGTAAAGCTGTCGAAGATGTTAAATGGATTCTTTCAAAACACACTACCAATGATTTTTTAAATATTTTGTGCTATAATTCTAATTAGAAATATTAATAACTAAGAATAAAGGAGAATAATTTATGAACGGTAACATTAAAGTTAAAAAGGTCAGTCCGAAAGACGTTTTCCTTCATCTTTTGGCAATTTTAACCCTTTATGGCAGTGCTACGGCTTTTTTGGTGCTCATATTCCAATACGTTAACATATATTTTCCGGATCCGATCAGTTCTGATTATTACTATCTTAGTTCGGCGCGCAGCGCCATTCGCTGGTCAATAGCTTCTCTTGCGGTCATTTTTCCGGTTTACATTCTGACTTCCTGGTTTTTGAATAAAAATTATCTGATGGAACCGGAAAAAAGAAACTTGCGCATCAGGAAATGGCTCATATATTTCACTATTTTTGCCGCTTCTTTAATAATTATCGGCGATTTGGTAACTCTGATCTACAATTTATTGGGCGGCGAGCTGACGGTGCGATTTCTGCTTAAAGTACTGGCAGTTTTCTTTGTTTCCGGCGCGGTTTTTTTCTATTATTTTTGGGACTTGAAAAAATACAAAGTTGAATAAAATAAATATGAAATACTTTATATATACAATTATTGCGATAGTTGCCGTGGCGGTCGTCGCCGGTTTCTTTGTCGTTGGTTTTCCAAAAGAAGAGAGAATGAGAAAGTTTGACGATAGAAAGGTTTCTGATTTGCAGCTTATTCAGGGGCAGATAATATATTATTGGCAAAGCAAAGAAAAGCTTCCGGTTAAGCTGGAAGATATTAAAGACTCTATCAGCGGTTTTAATCCGCCGAACGATCCGGAGACTGGTTCAAGTTACGGTTATGAAGTCAAAGGCGAATTGGAATTTAAACTTTGTGCCAATTTCAATTTACCTACTTTAAAAAGTGAAACTTCGTATATTAAACGCCCAACTTATCCGGTGCCGGATTATTATATGCCTTCCGTCAGTTCTAATTGGGAGCATGACTCTGGTTACGTTTGTTTTGAAAGAAAGGTGGATAAAGACCTCTATAAAGCCCTGAAATTAAATTAGAATGAAATTTTTATTAAGACCTGAAAATCTTTTTTGAGGATTTCTTTGTTGGTGCCGTAAACGGCGACTGCGGGGTGGTAAAGGGGGATTATTTTAACCCACGCACCAGACCCGCTATCGCGTGACGGTGCGGGGCTTCGCCTTGCTTCGTTTTCCCATAGCGCCGAAACAGTAAATATTTTTCCGTGGATTTGGCTGATAGATTTTAATTCGGATTCCAGTCCGAATCTTTTCATTATATAGGCCATGGAAAAGCGGCCAAGCGTGGCGATTACTTCCGGTTTTATTATTTCAATTTGCCGGTCTAAAAACGGCGCGTAAAATTCTATCTCGTTTGGCAAAGGGTCGCGGTTCATTGGCGGCCTATCCTTGACGATGTTGGTTATATAAACTTCTTTTCTATCAATGCCAATTGAAGCTAAAAGCTCGTCTAAAACTCTTCCCGACGCACCGCAAAAAGGCCGGCCGGTTTCCGCTTCATTTTTTCCCGGTGCCTCGCCGATAAACATTATTTTTGCATTATGACTGCCTTCGCCGATAACCGGGAAATATTTATTTTTAATCCGGTATTCGTAAAGCGGCGAATTCTTAGCATCAACAACACTATCTTTTATTTTTTTCATTAGTTCCGTCCGGCTTTCCATATTTATATAGTAATTATACTCGTTAAAACCTATTTATAAAAAATGCCAAACAGTTTATGCTTGGCTGAAAACTTTCGGAAATTCTTCTTTAGCAGCTTCAATAACAGAATGGAGATATTGCTTAATTACTTTGTCTAATTTCTCAAATTGTTCCAGCCATAGCTTTTCCGTATCTTTTGGCAAGCAATATCTGTCATATTTAGGGCTATTTGTCTGCACTACTCCAATCCAGCACAATACGCTAAGACACTGCGAAAGTTCTGGCGATTTTGGATATGGGCCATCCCAGTCAAACCAAAGTGTTTCTAAGAAATCTGGTTTTCCCGGAACTTTCTGTGATCTTTTTAATCGATAAAACAGGTGATGCCACGCTTCTTGTTTGTGAAGCATCAAATCAATATTGTTTTTCTGCAGTAAAAGAACTAAATAATTTACAAAATCCCCAAATGATATTTCCATTTAGTCCTCCGTTTTTCTGTAATGTGCAATGCCCGATATCTTATCGGTAGATTACTATCTGGTAAAGAATAAGTCAATTGACACGATTTATAAATTTGTGTTAATTTACAGCCACTTAGATTTTTGTTCTTTTTATATGTAGTCGGAGGCTCAAAATGAGCGACGCTTTGTCTGATATTGCAAGAGATGAAGAGCGTAGCGCGCGTTTCGGTTTTTTCTTGGATAAAGTCATAGAATACGTTAAAAATCCCAGTCAAGATACCTTGAAAATTGCTGTCGGTGCAGTAGAAGCAGTTGATAATGTTGGGCGCGGATATTTTGGAGGACCAACCAATTTGGGTAATAATATGGAAAATCATTTGAATGGACTCGTTTCTGAAGATAAAACGATTAAAGAAACGGAATGGGCCAAACTTCTCGCTCTGTCAATTAAGAGTCAACAATTTCAAAAATTAAAAGCGTTGTCTCCTTTTGCAGACAAACTCGTTGTTTTTGTTGATTACGGAATGGGCTTCGTTTATATTATGGGTCTTGAATTTTTTAAAGATTTAATTGCTAAATCAATAAAAAGTCAAGGCATGAAAACTTATGATTGTGATGATTATTTGATTATCATGCCACCTATTGAAATTAAACCGGAAGAAATTAAAGCAATTTGGCTCCGATGCGGTATTTTTGGAATTAATGGGCCTAGAAAACCTTAAGAGAGGAGAAACGCTATGCCGCTTCTAAATGATGAACAGCAGAGAGATATGAGAAATAGGCCTCCGAGGAAATGCTATGAATGTGGAGAAAATTTATTTCAAAACTATTGCAAACAATGTGATGAATATTACGATGAAGGCCATAAATCGGATTGTTCGCGATTAACCGACTCGTCTTTTAGAAATAATCACTCTGGCCACAGAACATACTAAAATTTTTTAGTATGTTTTTTTATTGACCCCGTTAGAAGTAAGACGCCGACGGCGTCTGACGACTTGTCGACTTCTAACGGGGTTGACTTTTTTGTTAAATCAGATTAAAATACAAAGCAATTAAATAAATTACTTACCCCCAGTATTTCAAAACGGGGGCGTTTAGCTATTGAAGTCCGACTTCAAGAATTTCCCCGAAGTCGGACTTCAGATGCTGACTTTATGAAATTTAAACTCATCTCAAAATTTAAACCAACTGGCGATCAGCCCAAGGCGATTAAGACCTTAATTGAAGGCATAAAAAATGGAAACCGTTACCAGACGCTTTTAGGCGTTACCGGAAGCGGCAAGACTTTTATTATGGCTAACGTAATTGAAAAAATTGGGAAACCGGCTTTGGTTATCGCGCCTAATAAAACTTTAGCGGCCCAGCTTTACGTCGAATACAAAAATTTTTTTCCGAAAAACAAAGTTTGCTATTTTGTTTCTTATTATGATTACTACCAGCCGGAGGCCTATATTCCCGTGACCGATACATATATAGATAAGGAAGCGATGATAAATGATGAAATAGACCGACTGCGCCACTTTGCAACCAGCGCCCTTATGACGCGGCGCGATGTGGTTATAGTCGCTTCGGTTTCCTGTATTTATAATCTCGGCGTTCCCGAAACTTATTTTGGTTCAACTTTAAATCTTCAAATCGACCAGCCCATTACCAGAGGCGATTTAATAAGGCACTTGGTAAGGATGAATTTTGAAAGAAATAATTTGGCCCTAAAACGGGGAACATTCAGAGTGCGCGGCGATATTTTTGAAATTATGCCGGCCTCCGAAGAAATTATTTATCGTATTGAACTAAAAAACCAACTCGTTTCTTCCATAGCCATACAGGATATTTTTAATAAAGAAGGAAGAAATTTTTTGCCCCAAAGAGAAATTATTATTTTCCCACCCAAGCATTTTATTTCAACAGAGCCGGAAAGAGAGCGGGCGGCTAAAGATATAAAAACGGAATTAAGAGAACGTCTCGGTTATTTCAATAAAACCGGGCTTCTACTCGAAGCCGAAAGGCTTGAAAGGCGAACTAAATATGATTTGGAAATGATGAAAGAGCTCGGTTATTGCCACGGCATTGAAAACTATTCAAGGGCTTTATCGGGAAAATTGCCCGGTGAAGCGCCCTCAACGCTTCTTGAATATTTCGGCAAACCCAACAGCTTTTTAACTATTATCGATGAATCGCATATCGCCGTTCCCCAGATTAGGGGAATGTACGAAGGCGACCAGAGCCGGAAAAAAATTCTGGTTCAACACGGCTTTAGATTGCCGTCGGCTCTTGATAACCGCCCATTAAATTTTGATGAATTTGAAAAAAGAACCGGGCAAGTGGTGTTTACTTCGGCAACGCCCGGCCACTTTGAAATTAAAAATTCAAAAGAAGTGGTAGAAGCAATTATCAGGCCTACGGGGTTAGTTGATCCCGAAGTAGAAATCAGGCCGGTTTTTAATAAAGTAAAAAAATCCGGCCAAATTGATGATTTAATAAAAGAAATAGAAAAGAGAGTAATTTTGAAAGAAAGGGTTTTAGCTCTGACTTTAACGAAGAAAATGGCAGAAGAATTGACAGATTTTTTGGTCGCCAAAAAAGTTAAGGCCCAGTATCTTCACAGCGACGTTAAAATTCTTGAACGGGCTAAAATTCTGACAAGTTTCAGAAAAGGCGATTTTGATGTCTTAGTCGGCATTAACCTTTTACGCGAAGGCTTGGACTTGCCGGAAGTTTCTTTAGTTGCGATTTTAGATGCCGACAAGGAGGGATTTTTGCGTTCCGATGTTTCACTCATTCAAACAATGGGCCGGGCGGCTCGCAATATTAACGGCAAAGTAATTTTATATGCCGACCGTTTAACCGGTTCACTTAATGAAGCAATAAGGCAGACTAATTACCGTCGGAACATTCAGCTGGATTACAATAAAAAACACAACATAATCCCAAAGGGCATCATCAAAAGCGTCGAAGACATGTTGTTGTCAGAAGAACCACCAATTATTGATGTCCGACATCGATAGTTTTGGGGATAAAGTGTGGATAAGTTGAAGAAATAAAAATAAATAAAATGAATGATAAAATAATAATAAAGGGCGCCAAGGTTCATAATCTTAAAAATGTTGACCTTGAACTGCCAAAAAACAAATTAATAGTTTTTACGGGGGTTTCGGGAAGCGGCAAGTCGTCTTTAGCTTTTGACACGATTTTTGCCGAAGGCCAGAGGCGATATGTGGAATCGCTTTCTCCTTACGCCAGACAATTTTTGGGGCAGATGGATCCGCCCGATGTAGAAGAAATTTCCGGACTTTCGCCGGCAATTGCCATTGATCAAAAAGGGCATTCGCATAATCCGCGCTCAACGGTGGCAACACTTACTGAAATTTACGATTATATGCGGGTTTTGTTCGCTCGTCTCGGGAAGCCATTTTGCCCAAATTGCGGCGGAGAAATTAAAAAACTTTCTTCCCAGGAAATGATTGATACCATTATTGAATCGGCAGGCAAAAAACCCATTATCATACTGGCGCCTGTTGTTCGCGGTCGAAAGGGGGAATATTACCAGCTACTTTATGATTTTCTTTCAGACGGTTTTTCTGAAGTAAGGGTTGACGGCAAAATTCATTCGCTTCATGAACGGATAAATTTATCCCGCTATAAAATACACAATATTGATTTGGTTGTTGATAAGGTTTTACCAAATGATGTTTCCCGCGTTGCCGAAGCGGTTGATATGACTCTTGAATATGGAGAAGGGCTGGTTTGTGCTATTTTTGATGGAGGCAAACCCTTCGACAAAGTTCAGGGTAAAGAAATTCTTTTATCTTCAAAATGGTCTTGTCCTAAAGACGAATTTTCGTTTCAGGAAATAGAACCGAGACTTTTTTCTTTCAACAGTCCTTATGGCGCTTGCGAAAATTGCCACGGTCTCGGTCGTGAATTTATATACAGCGAAGAACCTTGTTCGGTTTGCAATGGTAAACGGCTTAAAAAAGAATCACTAGCGGTAAAAATCAGAAATAAAAATATAGCCGAAACGGCGGATTTAACTATTGATAAGGCCTATGAATTTTTCGTTGAGCTTGAGGATAAGTTGAAAGCAAGTGAAAAAGAAATTGCGAAATCGGTTTTAAAAGAAATTATTTCACGGCTCGGGTTTTTGCTTGAAGTGGGCCTTGATTACATTGCTTTAAGCCGCGAGGCCGGAAGTTTATCGGGTGGTGAATCTCAGAGAATCCGCCTCGCTTCGCAAATAGGTTCAAAACTTTCCGGGACATTATATGTTTTGGATGAGCCGACTATCGGACTTCATGAAAGAGACAACGAGCGGCTTTTAAAAACCCTAAAAGATTTAAGAGACATGGGCAATACCGTTATTGTTGTGGAACATGACGAAAGAACAATTCATGATTCAGATTATTTTGTTGATTTGGGGCCGGGGCCTGGCCGTCATGGCGGCGAAGTTGTTGTAGCCGGTGAAACCAATGCCTTGCTTAAGAAAAACTCCAAAGCTGATTCCCTGACTTTGAAATATCTTAAAGGTGAGGAAAAAATTGAAGTTCCGGAATTAAGGAGAACGAGCTCGCACGAAAAAATAAAAATCATCGGTGCAACGGCGAATAACTTGAAAAATATAAACGTTGATATTCCATTAAGACGTCTCATTTGCATTACTGGTGTGTCAGGAAGTGGAAAATCAACGTTGGTTTTTGACATATTAAAGAAAGGGACAAGAAGAGGGATTGATCACGTAAGCAAAGAAACGGAGGGCGTGGCTAAAGTTTTAGGGTTTGAATATCTTGATAGCGTGATTGAAGTTGACCAGTCGCCGATTGGCAGGACTCCGCGCTCAAATCCGGCGACTTACACCGGAGTTTTTTCTCCTATCCGCGATTTGTTCGCTTCACTTCCGGAAGCAAAAGAAAGGGGATATGGAATTTCACGGTTTTCATTTAATCGTCCGGGCGGCAGATGCGAGGCCTGTGAAGGCGCTGGCCACAAATTGATTGAAATGCATTTTTTGCCGCCGGTTTTAGTTACTTGCGATGTTTGCCGCGGTAAAAGATTCAACAACGAAACTCTTGAGGTAAAATACAAAAACAAAAGTATTTCCGGCGTTTTAGATATGACCGTTGAAGAAGCGTTAAAAATTTTTGAGGATATTTATATGATTGCCGATAAACTTAAAGTTTTAAACCAAGTGGGTTTGGGATATATTAAACTCGGGCAATCGGCGACAACGCTTTCTGGGGGCGAAGCGCAGAGAATTAAATTGGCTAAGCATTTAGCGAGACCTATGAATCGACGGTCGCTTTTCTTGCTTGACGAACCAACAACCGGACTTCACTTTGAAGACATTAAAATGCTTTTAAAAGTTTTGGATGAACTTATAAAAAGAGGCAACACTGTGGTAGTAATCGAACATAATTTGCATGTTATAAAATGCGCTGACTATGTTATTGATTTGGGGCCGGAAGGAGGTGATAAAGGCGGCAAACTTGTCGCTTGCGGCACGCCCGAAGAAGTTTCAAAAAACAAAAATTCTTACACCGGCCAGTATCTTAAAAAAGTTTTAAATGGGTAAAATCAAAGAAAAGTTGTTAAAAAAATCAAAAACTTTCCCTAATAATCCGGGTATTTATTGGTTTTCTAAAAAAGGAAAGAGAGTTTATGTAGGAAAAGCAGGGTCGCTAAAAAAGCGAATTTCTAGTTATTTCCGAAGCAAAGACCCGCGCATCAATATGATGGTAAACGAAGCCGATAATGTTTCTTTTAAAAAAACCAATTCTGTTCTTGAAGCGGTTATTTTGGAAGCCAACGCGATTAAAAAATACAGTCCAAAATATAACGTAAAAGATAAAGATAATCGTTCATTTGTCTACCTCATTATTTCTAAGGGCGATTATCCGAAAGTTTTTATTGCTCGCGGCAGAGAAGTTAAAAAATATATTTATCCGCACATGATTCCTCGAGGACAGATGTGCGGACAAAATAAAAAATCATTTCAAAACAAAAGTAGTTATATTTTCGGGCCGTATCAAAGTTATAAAATACTTAAAACCGCGCTAAACTTGGCAAGAAAAATATTTCCCTTCGGAACCTGCCGGCCAAATCAAGGCAAACCCTGTTTTGATTATCAAATCGGGTTGTGCCCGGGAATTTGCATCGATGCGATTTCCAAGAAAGATTATAAAAAAAACATTAAGAACCTGATTTTATTTTTCAGAGGCGAGCACAAACGTCTTTTAAAGAAATTAAAAAAAGAAAACCCTGAGAAAATTTTTGCTCTACAATACGTTAATGATGTTGCTCTAATTAGTAATTCTAATATTGAAAATTCCCGCCTGCGCCAAGGCTTTGGCGGGCAGGTAAAATTTAAAATTAAAAATTCCGCGCAGCGAATAGAGGGTTACGATATCTCTCATTTTTCGGGGAGCGAACCAGTTGGCGCAATGGTTGTTTTTGTAAACGGAGCCGCTGATAATTCGCAGTACCGTTTATTTAAAATAAAAACTACCCAAAACAAATTTGATGATTTGGCGATGCTTTCAGAAATTTTAAACCGGCGTTTTAATCACAAAGAATGGCCGATGCCGGATATTGTTTTAATTGATGGCGGAAGAAATCAAGTTGCGCGGGCCAAAAAAGTTTTGTCTGAATTAAATATTTTTGTTCCGATTGTGGGAATTGCCAAAGTTTTGGGCCATAGCGGGCGCGCTGCTATAGGCGATAAGTTATTTTTTGAAAATACAAAGCCGAGAATAAAAAAACTACTTCTTAATTCCAGAATTTTATTTCAGCAAGTAAGAAACGAAGCCCATCGGTTTGCGATTTCTTTTCAGAGACGGCGCCGTTCTAAATCTGTGTCGTATGTTCAATAGGCCTACGAACAGATTCAGGAGACACGCCGGCTTTTAAGGAGTTCATTACACCGACGGCTTCCAAATAATTATCTACTATAAAGAGTTTATTTTTTTTGAAAGGCAGGTTTTTCAGATCATTTTTCATGTTATTTTTATTTTCTCTTACGGCGATTACCGGTATGTTGTTTTCAAGACAAGCCAAAGTTGGTAATCCTATGCAGCCATCGGGAATTATAATGCAAGATATGTCTTCGAGTGTTAATCCCTTGTCAAAGGGAACTATGCGCGGCGCTCTGTGCAATCCCTTAAGAATGCAGTGGAGATATGTAACTGATGAAGTTTCCGGGGCTTTGCGCGGATCTACTATACCCAATTCCAAATTCATAACTTCTTTAGAAGTCATCATTGGTGAATGAGCACAGGGTATGTTGAGAATCTCAGCTATGCTATGTGTTAACATCGCTTCTATGCCGCCCCAGGCGTTAATCATATTGCTGTCTTTAAAATATTTTTCATGAAAGTGTTTGGGGACTCTTATAAATGTAGAAAGTGCTACCGCGTCATATTCATTTTTATATTTTTCTATTACCTGTAAAATTTTCTCAAGTGAATTGATTTCTCCTACTGCTCTTCCGGACTTTGAATAATGCGAAATACTCTCGATCATATCTTTCATTTCATGGACATCGCAATCTAATCCTAAAGTGACTCTTGCCGAAGAAACCGCATTTATCACTTCGTTGTTGAATAATCTTTCTTCGTGTTCGTCCATTAGCATCAAAAGGCGGTTTGATTTGACACTTTGCAATCCAATTTGACCGTTTAATAACCTAGTCAATATACTTCCCTCAACGTAAAGCGTATTGCCTGTCATTTCATTTATATCGGATGCGTTAACGACATTTGGATGCGTGATGAGCGTGTCGCAGGCGGAAGCTATAAGTCGTGCAACTGCGTTGCCGTCGCCGCAATGCCCGCCGATCTCTGCTCCTATCCCCGTGGGTATAATTAAAACAGCATTGAATCCGCCAGTATTTTCATGGGTTCGTTTACGGAAGTCGAATATCCCGCCTCCTTTAGGAAGTAAGTTTATTTCTTCGTTATTGTCCGGGAGTATTACGTCTAGTTCAGAGTGATATCCGTTCTGATCTGTTTTGGTAATAACAAATCTAATAACCCGATGTTGTTCGGGAAGCTGCGGGCTAATATAGAGGTTATAATATTTCTTGAGGCCGCTTAGCCCTTCTAGGCGCAATTCCTTATTGGAAATAAGTAATTCTTCCGTATAAACTTTCATTTCCGATCTACTATCTTAAAATTGACCGACCTGCCTTCAAAAAATTTTTCTGAAAATTTCATTGCCTTCTTTGCATCAAACTCTTTGCAGGAAAAAATATTAAGATAAACGCTTTTCAAAATATCAAGAGTATGAATGGTAATGTTGCTTGTCATTATAAACTGAACGGCAGACGTTCCTTTAAGATGTGGCAAGGTTTGCTGTTTTTCTTTCGGCACACCGTGGTCATCCCACCAAAATAATTCACATCTTTGCATGTCAATTAAGTTGCATACTTCTTTGAAGTACTTGCTTAGCATTTTTCTATTGAATTTTTTAGGATTGCAATTGTGCAAATCCAAGATTAGTTCTTTACCGTAATTTTTCATATTTTTAATTTCTATTTTTCTAATTAATTTAATAAAATAAAATATTTTATTTTATTAAATTTAATATAACACCGCGCGTTTAAAAAGAAAATATCTTTTTGCAAAATTTCTGTGCATAACTTTTTTGATGCAATTAATTTCATTTATTTATCCATTTGTTATATAATTAAAAAAAATTTTTAGCAAGTATATTTCATCAATTTTTGATAAGTAGATGATAAAATCTGTTACAAACTTAACAGAAAAAGATTTAAGCGGAAAAAAGGTTTTATTGCGCGTGGATTTTAACGTGCCAGTAGAAAATGGAAAAATTTTGGATGCTTATAGAATTAAAGCGCATAAAGAAACAATCGATTATTTAATAAATCGCGGCGCCGTTGTTACGCTTTTGAGCCATATCACGGCAATAGAAAGTTTTGAGCCGATAGCAGGTCAAATAAGAGATGCGCTAAAATCAGAAAATTTTTCTTTGTTTGATAATATTAGAAAATACGAAGGCGAAGAAACTAACGACGAAGGGTTTGCCAAGGAGCTCGCGAAATCATTTGATATCTATATTAATGATGCATTTTCTGTTTCCCACAGAAACCACGGCTCGATTGTCGCTGTTACTAAATTTTTGCCGTCTTACGCCGGATTGTTACTAATGAAGGAAGTTGAAAATCTTGATAAGATAATAAAATTACCAAAAGAAAGTAAGACTTTAATTATTGGAGGCGCTAAAATAGATATTAAATTCCCGGTAATAAAAAATTTTATAGACAAAGCCGAAAATATTTTAATTGGCGGCGCCGTTGCCAACATTTTTCTTAAAGCCAGCGGTATTGATATTAAGAAGTCTCTAACCGATGATAGTTTTTTAGAAGACGCGTTTGAAATTTTAAAAGAAAAAAATCTGGTTATCCCCGATGATTACGTTATTTCCGGTGATATGATTTTAGATATAGGAGAAAAAACCGCCGATAAGTTCGTTGAAATTGTCGGTAAATCAAAGATTGTGATTTGGAACGGCCCATTGGGCAAAACAGAAATTCCTGAATTTTCACTTAGCAGCGAAAAAGTGGCGGGAGCCATTATCAGTTCCGGCGCTTTTTCTATTGTCGGCGGCGGCGACACCATCGCGTTTATCGAAAAAATGGGATTCATAGATAAATTCGGTTATGTTTCTACCGGCGGAGGAGCGATGCTTGAATTTTTGGCCGGCAAAAAATTGCCCGGCCTTACTGCTTTAGGCTATGACAGCGGTTAAAATTTTAAAAATCATTGCTTCTTTTTTTGCCGTACTGTTTACTGCGGCTTTTTTAATTTTTTCTTTCATTCATCTGAAGTCTAATTTCAGCGGAAATTTTGCTCCCAATGAAATTTTTATTATTTCTACTTCAAGTATGGGACTTTTACCCTATGGTGAACCTGTTAAAACGGTAAAACAAACAAAAGAACCCAAAATAATTTCCAAAGAAGTACCAGAAAAATCAATTGTTGCGGAACCCTTAAAAGAAGTTTCTTCAAAAAGTTTTGAGGAACTAATAAACAGTTCGGTCATTCAGCTTTATTGCGGCTATCTTAATGTCGAAAAAACTTCTTTTTCTTCAATATCCCGCGGCACCGGAATAATTATAAACAGTCGGGGCGAAATTTTGACTAACAGACATATCATATACGATGAGAATCTTCAAAAAATAAAAAGCGACTGTTTTGTTTTAAAAAGCCCCTTTCCTAATATTAGGTCGGAAAAACCGAAAATTTATTATGTCGCTCAAATCACAAATTATCCTTTGGAAGAAAAATTCAATGATTTCTTTAGCAAAGATCGTTATTACAATGATTTTGCAATTTTAAAAATCTCTTATAAAATCTCCAGTGATTCAAAAATAAACCAATTGCTTCAGGCTGATCCCGCTTCTTTAAGTGATTATGATGTTTTAGAAAATAATAGCCTTTTTAATTATTTGCCGGTTGATTGGCAGTATCAGCCCAAAAACAATGATTTATTAATTGCCTTGGGTTATGGCGCAGACGCAAGCCATGCCGCTAATCAAATTACTTCAATTATCGGCCGTCTTAGTGGCAATGTTGATATTAACGGAAGCTCGAAGCCCCAGGTTTTATTAATTGAAATTGGCGCGACAACCGGTTTTTCCGGCGGCGCTTTGATTAATCCGCAGTCAAAGGGATTAATTGGTCTGATCAGCTGGATAACGAGTAGTGAAAACGAGGTTAGATACACGGCGGCTATTTTCAGGGATTTTTTAAAGACCACAATGTTTCAAGATTTAAACTTTGATTTAAAATTGGTACAAAACTAATGAATAAAATTTTTCCAGACGGATTTTTATGGGGAGCGGCCACTTCGGCGCATCAGGTTGAAGGCAATAACCGTAATAATTGGACTGAATGGGAAAAGGCAAATGCCAAGCGTTTAGCCAAAGAAGCAAGGACCTATTGGCAACCATGGCAAAGGGAAGTGTTTCCGGAAATGTTAACTCCTGAAAATTATATTTCAGGAAAAGCGTGCGATCATTACAACCGTTACGAAGAAGATTTTAATTTGGCGAAGGAAATGGGTCATAACGCTCATCGTTTTTCTATTGAATGGTCGCGGATTGAGCCGGAGGAGGGAAAATTCGACGAAAAAGAAATAGAGCATTACCGGCGAGTAATATTGGCGTTGCGTGAACGGGGGATTGAACCGTTTGTAACGCTCTGGCATTGGACGATGCCAATTTGGTTTGTTGAAATAGGCGCATTTAGTAAAAAAGACAATATAAAATATTTTGTCAGATTTTGCGAGACGATTGTTAAAGAGTTTTGTAGCGATGTTAAATTCTGGATAGTTTTAAACGAACCGGAAATTTACGCAGGAAATTCCCATCTTAAAGGAATATGGCCACCGCAAAAGAAAAGTTTAATATCTTATTTTTTAGCAATTAAAAATTTAATCAAAGCGCATCGCAATTCATACAAAATAATTAAAAAAATCATACCAAATGCCCAAGTCGGCATTGCTAAAAATAATATTTATTTTGAGGCGTACCAAAATAAAATCCACAACCGAATTTTGAAAAAGTTTATTGATTGGTGGTGGAATTTTTATTTTTTAAATCGAATAAAAAATCATCAGGATTTCATCGGTTTAAACCACTATTTTCACAACAGAATTAAAAGTTTTAGGTTTAATAAAAATGAAAACAAAAAAGTTTCCGATATGGGCTGGGAGCTATATCCGGAAGCAATTCCTCATGTTTTAAAAGATTTAAAGAAATACAATAAGCCGATTTATATCACTGAAAATGGTTTAGCCGATGGCAGAGATAAAAATCGCGAATGGTTTATAAAAGAATCTCTTAAAAATATTCATAAAGCTATTGAGGACGGCGCTGATATTCGCGGATATTTTTATTGGTCGCTTTTGGATAATTTTGAATGGGATAAAGGTTTTTGGCCGCGGTTTGGTCTGGTTGAAATTGATTATAAAACACTTGAAAGAAAGCCGAGGCCGTCAAGTTACATTTACGCGGAAATTGCAAAAAATAATAGTATTAATAACGCCGAAGGAGAAAGGGGAAGATGAAAGAATTTATAGATTTTTTCTTGAAAAACTGGGTTTTAATCGTAATTTTAGGGAATCTTTTCACGGCTATATCGAGCATTGTTGCCAAAGTTGCCTTAAACGGTTCGGTTAGCAAGCCTATTAACCCGACGGTTTACGCTTTCTATAGCGGATTAGGCGGCTCCGTTGTAATTTTTTTCGCCTTGATATTAAACGTATGGTTTTCTTTTTTAAAAATAGGCTTAGGAGAAGTAATTATTGGTATTATTTCAGGCGTTTTTTTGATTTTTGGGTTATGGCCGTTTTATTTAGCTCTATATCGCAGCGAGGCCTCGCGGGTAACGACGCTGTTCGTCGGCAGTATGCCGATTTTTACCTTTTTTATAAAATATTTTTTTCTTGACGAAAGATTAAATGTAATTCAGTCATTGGCTTTTATTTTTCTGGTTTCCGGCGGTGTTTTGGTTTTCTTAAAAAAACATAATAATTTCCGGCTTGATTTGAAAAGCGCGTTTTTAACGTTGAGTAGCGCCCTGGGGATCGCTATCGGTTTAGTTTTGGCCGGAGAAATTTTTAAATTACAGGGATTTTTTAGCGGATTTTTTTGGATCAGCATAGGTTACATCTTGGCATCGCTTATAATATTTTTATGGCCTGGGCAAAAACAGAAAATCTTAAGGGTAGACGCTTATGTCGAAAAGAGAAGCTTGCTCCTGTTTTTTTCCGACAAAACATTCAGCGTTTTGGGTTCGGGACTCATTAAATTCGCCATTTCACTGGTAAGCGCCACTATAGTTAACGCCTTTGAAGGTTTAAGGCAATTTTTTGTTTTGATATTTGCTATGGCAATATCATTTTGGCGGCCCGATATTCTTAAAGAAGAATTGGAAGGAATTGTTTTATGGCAAAAAATTATTGCCGCGATTTTAGTCGGCATCGGTTTGTTTCTTATAATATTCAGCCAGTTCCCATCTGCGAGCCCCAACCGCTCGATTAACTGGGGCGTTACATTTTCCGGTAAGTTCAGTGAAGATCTCGATCTTGATTCTAAAGAAAATTTAAAAGCCGTATTGGACGATTTGAGAGTTGATAGAATCCGTTTGGTTGCTTATTGGGATGAAATAGAAAAAGAAAAAAATATATTCGATTTTTCAAATCTCGATTGGCAGGTGGATGAAGCAGAAAAAAGAAATGTAAAAATAATTCTTGCTGTCGGAATGAAAGTTCCAAGGTGGCCTGAGTGCCACATACCCGATTGGGCTAAAAATCTTTCTGAAGAAGTTAGAGAAAAAGAATTGCTTTTGTATTTGGAAGAAGTTGTGAAACATTATAAAGACGGAAAATCCATAGAAATATGGCAGGTTGAAAATGAGCCATTCTTGCGGTTCGGCGAGTGTCCAAAAAGAGGAAATAATTTTCTTTCAAACGAAATATCTATTGTGAAATCAATTGATAAGAGCCGTTCGATTTTGGTTACCGAAAGCGGCGAAATCGGCTGGTGGCCAAAAGCGGCAAAAGCGGGAGACATTTTTGGCACAACCATGTATCGGCGGATATATAATAAATATTTTGGCCGAGTTAATTATCACCTGCCTCCAGAATTTTTTATTCTAAAAGAAAAAGCTACCAGATTTTTTATAAAAGATTATAATAAGAAGTTTATTGTTATTGAACTGGCGGCTGAACCGTGGATGGCAAAACAGATTTACGAAACTACATTGGAAGAACAATTAAAGTATTTTGATTTCGATTTTTTTAAAGATACAATTCAATACGCCAAAGCAACGGGTTTCGATGAATACTATCTGTGGGGCGCCGAATGGTGGTATTATTTAAAAATAAAGGGTCATCCGGAATTTTGGCAAGAAGCCAAAAAATTATGGGAATAGAAAAACCTAAAATAATAACCGGCTTAGGCAATGTTGAAGATGGCGGTTTAGAAAAAAAGTTGCCGGCTGTTGAAGTTAAAAATGAAGTTGTTTGGGTAAACGACGATGTTGAAATGCCTTTTAAGTTTGAAGAGGACAAACCTTCTAAAATAGGAGTTTTTTTGACTACGGAACCCAACGATGGAGAATCTGTATTTCATGTTAAAGTAATGGACAATCATTTTCGCAGCGCCCTTTTAGGAAAAGTTGTTTTTAGAGACAAAGAAGGAAACTTGTATCGCGATGTGGATATAAAAGGAATGGGGCCGATAAATCCTGCGAATTTAATGGTTGAATCTATTGAAGCAGGTTCATCAAAAAATGTCGCTAAAGGTAAAACCCCTTGGGGGTTCATGGATTGGGGATACGCGGAAACTGACCGCGATATGTCAGAATTTTTTATAAAACAGGGATTGCGAACTCATCGGGCGTTAGCAATTATCCGTCTTGATGAGGTCGTTGTTGAAGATGGAGAAAAAATGTCAGTTTCAAAAGCCAGGAAATTCGGATATATAAAATATACCACCGAGCCAGTGATTGAAGTAAGGGCGTTTGGAACAAAAGCCAGAATTGCTGACTCAAGTAATAAAGCTTTGTTGGAAGATGCCAAGCACATGGTGGCTCAAGAGCTTGGGAAAGATCCTTATAGTTTTTCACAAGAGGATTATGTTCAATGGTTTGCTCAAACATTGGGCAAGCAATTGGCTATTATTCATAACGCCGGCTTTATCCATGGATATTTAACCAGCCATAACATTACTTTAGATTGCCGCATAGTTGATCTTGACTCTGTTAAAAAAATTAAGACCGATAAAGGGCTTAACGATAAACAAGTAATGATTGATTTAAAAATGGTAAAGGAATCTTTTAATTTATTATGCTTTCGTCAAAATATTAGCAGCGATTGCAGTAAATTAATCGGTGATTTTTTTGATAGTTATATTTCTAATCTGACAATAAAGATTAGTGAGGAAGACAGAAGAAATTTCAATGATTCGTTATAAAATGAAGTTTTTAAACAAAAAATGTATTATTGGAATTGATATTGGCGGGAGCAAAACCAATGTGGTTCTATTAAAGAACGGAAAAGTTTTAAAAAGTGCCAAAGTTTCAACTCCGAAAAACCGGAAAGAATTTTTGGAAAAATTGGAAACACTGGTTAGAAATTTAATTTCTGGCGCGGGTAATAAAAAAACACAGGGCATTGGCTGTGGCGTAGCCGGAGTTTTGGATTTAAAGAGCGGCAATATTTTAAACGCGCCAAATTTGCGATTTTTGAATAATTTTAACATTAAAAAATGGTTAAAGAGAAAGTTCAAGCTTGATGTAAAAATAGATAATGACGCTCGCTGTTTTACCCGCGCTGAATATCTTTTTGGTTCTGGCAGGGGATACAAAAATATCGTCGGTATAACCTTAGGCACTGGAGTCGGGGGAGGGATAATAATTAATGGTCAGATGTTCTACGGCTCTTTTGATGCCGCCGGTGAAATTGGGCATACGAGCTACTATGGCGTGGAATTTGAGGACTTGGTAAGTTTAAGAAGTTTAAAAAAATTTGGCTTTAACGATCCGATTAAGGCATACGAATTGGCAAAATCAGGGAATAAAAAAGCAATGGAAATTTTTAAAAAATTGGGAGGTTACTTGGGAATTGGTTTGGCGCATTTAATAAATACTTTGGATCCGGAGATTATTATAATAGGAGGCGGTATGAGTGGAGCTTCTCATTTTTTTCTGCCGCAAACAAGAAAAACAATGAGTAAACTTATCGTTTCTCCGAAATCCATAAAAAATGTTAAAATCATAATAGGAAAATTAGGTGAAAACGCCGGCGCCATAGGCGCGACGGCGCTGTTCTATGAACAACAATCGCAAAAATTATAAAAATAATATTTTAGAAGTTCGTGATTTGTCGGTGAGTTTCGGTAACCAGGAAATTTTAAGAGATATTTCTTTTTCTGTTAACGAAAGCGATTTTTTGGCGATAGTAGGCCCTAATGGCGCCGGGAAAACCGTCTTATTTCAAGCTTTAATGGGACTCATTCCTTTTGACGGAGAAGTAAAATGGCGACCCGGCATTAAAGTCGGATACGTTCCTCAGAAATTGATGGATAAAGCCGAGCTACCATTGACTGTTAAAGAATTTTTTGTTTTAAAATCAAAAAATCTATTTTTTAAAGATAAACAGCTGCTAAATTCAATAACCCACGAGTTAAAATCTACCGATCTAAGTGAGGGTATTTTAAATCAGCGTTTGGTAAATTTATCTCGGGGTGAGCTGCAGCGTGTTTTAATTTCCTGGGCGATTTTAGGGCACCCGCAAGTTTTGCTTTTTGACGAACCAACGGCCGGCATTGATATTGCCGGGGAAGAAAACGTTTATAACATGCTTCATAAGCTTCAGGATGAAAGAGGAATAACTATTATAATGATTTCCCATGCTCTTAATGTTGTTTTTCGTTACGCCAACAACGTTTTATGTCTTAATAAGGAACGACTTTGCTACGGCGAACCGAAGTATGCTTTAACCAGCGAGCAAATCAAACGGCTTTACGGCGAAAGCGCTTTCTATCATCACCTTCATTAAATCTTTAAACGCGAAATATGAATCTAATAATAGATAATCAGTTTTTGCTAATATTGATTTCCGGTCTTTTTACGGCCTTGGCCGCGAGTTTGCTCGGCGCCTTTATTGTCGTTAAAAGAATGGCCTTGGTTGGCGACGTACTGTCTCATGTGGCGCTTCCGGGCATCGGTTTAGCGTTGCTTATAAATATTGATCCGATGTATGGAGCGGCGGCTTTTCTTTTGGTTGCCGCTTTCGGAACTTGGTTTATTGAAAAAAAAACCTCTTTGCCTCCCGAAGCGATTATCGGCACTTTTTTTACCGCCACATTAGCTCTCGGCGTTCTTTTGGTTCCCGACCATGAACTTTTTGAAAGCATGTTCGGAAATCTTTTTGCGATAAAATATTCCGATGCTGTTATTATCGTCATCGCTTCTATCATTATATTCTTTTTAACTTTAATCCTTTCGCGCAGATTAACGCTCGGCATTGCGGCACCGGACTTGGCAAAATCAATAGGAGCAAGGCCGAGCATTTCATATCTTGGTTTTCTTTTGTTGTTTGCTTTAAGCGTGGCCTTGGGAATTAAGCTTATCGGTTCGGTTTTAATGGGCGCTCTTACAATTTTGCCGGCAGTTTCTGCCCGTAATTTCTCTTGGAGTTTAAAATCATTTTTAATTTTTAGCGTTATTTTAGGGTTAACTATGATGTTTATCGGCATTATAATTTCAAATTTGTTTAATTTTCCTCCCGGCCCGACGGTAATTTTAACCGGCATTTTCTTTTTTGGAGTATCCCTGATTTTTAAAAGATCTTAAAAACGTTACAAAATACGAATATGAAAACAGTGAATTTTCAAACAAAAGATGATGTAAAAATTGTTGGTGATTTTTATCCATCGCAACTTAAAAACGACGAGAGATCAAAAAAATCGGTTTTGCTTCTTCATATTTTGCCCGGGGTACGCCGCGATTTTAATGAATTTGCCGGGTTATTGTGGCAGCAGGGTTATAACGTTTTGAATATTGATGAAAGAGGGCACGGCGAATCGGAGGCCTGGGCGGGAGAAATGGGTTCCTGGCAGGAATTTACACCGGCCGATTACGATAAGATGATTTATGACGTTGAAGCGGCGGCTGATTGGTTAAAAAACAAAATTTCCGAGACAGAGCTGGCGATAGTAGGCGGATCTATAGGCGCTAATTTGGCCTTGCTTTACGGCGCTAAAGCGGGCCCGAAAATTGTAGTGGCTTTATCGCCAGGATTAAATTACAAAGGCATTAAAACAGAAATTGCTTCACGAAACTTCAGAAAGAATCTTTTGATTGTTTCGAGCCGCGACGATAATTACGCTTTTGAATCATCGGAGCGGCTTTTTGATATTTCGGCGGCTGCCAAAAAAGAATTTATTAAATACGAAGATGCCGGCCATGGCACGCGAATGTTTGCCGGCGAACCGGAATTGAAACAGAGAATATTGGATTTTCTGGCAAAAAATTTTTAATATAAGGGTATGAAATTATACAGTTTTTCCATTTTATTTTTACTTGCCGTTGTTTTAGCGGCCGGATCGTACTTTACCGACAATTTAAACTTTCTTTTTGAAAAAAGCAAAACGGCCGAAAACACAATTATTGGGCATTTATCGGTAGGTCCGCAATTTGGAGTTTATTCAACTATCTGGACTACTCGCGCAAGGCGCTTTAACGATTTAATTCGCCTTGCCGAGGAAACGGAAATCAATGCTATTGTAATGGACGTTAAAGACAGCGGAGTTTATATAGATGAATATATTAAAAATTTAGTTGATAAGCTTCGTGAAAAAAGTATTTATACCATCGCCCGCTTAGTAGTTTTTCAAGATAGTTCACAAGTCAAAAATCATCCGGATTGGTACTTTAAAAAGGAGGATGGCTCGCTGTGGCAGGACAATCGCGGCTGGTATTGGATGGATCCGACTAACCGAGAAGTTTGGGACTATAATCTTGCGGCTTCTAAACAAGCGATTGATGCCGGTTTTGATGAAATAAATTTTGATTACATCCGCTATCCAAGTTTTAAAAAAGATGACGATGTTGTTTTTACACCGGTTTTAAAAAATCAAACGATAAATGATTTCGCGCGTTATTTAACTTTAGAACTCAAAAAGTATGACCAGAAAATTGCTCTTTCGGTGGATTTATTCGCTTATAATATGATGAGCGGCAGCGACCTCGGCGTTGGCCAGGTTTTTCTGGAGCTTTACGATTATTTTGATTATGTTTCTCCAATGATCTATCCCTCTCATTATATTACCGGTAATTTTGGTTTTGAAAATCCCGCCGAGCACCCTTATGAAGTAGTTTGGGGCACGATAGAAAAAGGCAAGGCACAACTTTGGGAGAAATCAGCTATCGAAGTCGGGACAACTTCACCGGCTATAATTAATCCGGTTTTTGAAAAACGTCTTAAAAAGCTTCGTCCTTGGCTTCAGGATTTCAATATCGGCGCGGTTTACAACGGCGATATGATTCGCAAAGAAAAACAAGCGGTTTATGATTCCGGCCTTACTTCCGGCTGGCTTTTATGGAATCCAAGAAACGTTTATACTGAAGAAGCATTAGATAAATAAAATTATGAACGAATTATCGCCAAAGGAAATATACGATCAAAGGAAAAACGAAAAAATGACCGATGAAAAAAGAACAGGACAGTTTAAAATGTTCAAAAAGCTTTTCATTTGGTTGATTGTTGCTCTGGTTATCGGCGGGGGAGTTTACTGGTTTGCGAAAAGAGGCCAGGAAAAAATTGCTGAAAGAAAAACTTACGCAGTTCAAATTCCGGATCAAGGCAGGGCGCATATTAATGTCGGTGCGAGCCACCCTGCTTATAATTCCAATCCGCCGACTTCCGGGTCGCATTATGAAGAGTGGAAAACCAAGGGCGTATATAAGGAACAGCAGCCGGATGAAGGCTTGATTCATAATTTAGAACATGGCTATATCTGGATTTCTTATCGGCCAGATGCTTCCTTTGAAATAATCAAGCAGTTAGAAAATTTTTACGGTTTTGGTAAAAAAATCGTTGTTGAACCGCGAAAAGAAAATGACAAACTTATAGCTATTGCCGCCTGGAATTGGCTTGATAAATTTGACCCGGTTTCCACCAGTTCTTTAAATGACGTTGAACTGAAGCGCATCGGTGATTTTATCGATCAATATATAAATCAGGGTCCGGAACCGAATGCTCCCTAAAGACTTGCATTGTGGATAAGTATTTGGTACAATGGAGTTTGAATTATGAAAAAAATAAAAACATACAAAAATAAAGGAGGCGGATCCGTGTAGTTCTGTTGTGTTTATTTTCAGCAGATTGAGGCCGCTTTCCAGCGGTTTTTTTAGTTCTCGCCCAAATCTCTGATTTGGTAACGAGAAGTAATCCCGCAAAGCGGGATCGTGACCAACTAATTAACATTTGACCCCGGATAATCTATTAAGGTAGACTGTTCGGGTTCAGCAGTTAATCCTGTACGTTGAAAATTGAATAAGACCCTCCTTGCCTACTCCGCCGAAGTAGCTTCGGCTACGAAGGCTGGACGCGTAGAGCTTCGGAGGGTAAACAGGTACAAAATTAAAAAAACTCGAATAATATAAAAGTAAACTCGTACTTATGTACGGGATGAGTAGGTTAATAAGGGCGTATGGTGGATGCCTAGGCACAAAAAGGCGATGAAGGGCGTGGCGTGACTGCGATAAGCGTCGGGGAGCCGTCTAGCAGGCTTTGATCCGGCGATTTCCGAATGGGGTAACCCATGGCGAGTAATGTCGTCATATTCTTATCCGTAAGAGGTAAGAAAGCAAACCCGGGGAAGTAAAACATTTCAGTACCCGGAGGAACAGAAAACAAGTTATCACTTTATTATTTGTGAATTCGTATGGTCGAGTTCATGAATAATATCGTGATTATATTCCCTTAGTAGCGGCGAGCGAAAAGGGAGGAGTCTAAACCTACCCGATGCGCAGCATCGGAAATTACAAATTCCAAAATCCAAATTCCAAACAAATTCCAAATTCTAAATTTTAAATTCCAAACAGGTTTTTATCATTTGAATTTCGGCCATTAGATATTGTTTGTGATTTGGTGCTTGGCGCTTGGAATTTCCGCTGCTGTGCAGCGGGTGGGGGTTGAAAGAAGCGGTCGTTTCCATAGTAATATGGGAGAGAAGTATACAAACTGAAAAATTGGTTAGCCAAGTGGTTTTGGAAAAGCCAACCAAAGAGGGTAATAGTCCCGTAGGCGAAAACCTTTTTCATACTTCTTGATTGTTCTCTTAAGTACTGCGGGGAAAGATTGCCCCGTGGGAAGCAGGGAGTCCTACACTCCCAAGACTAAATACTTTTTGTGACCGATAGTGAACTAGTACCGTGAGGGAAAGGTGAAAAGCAGCCCGATGAGGGCGATGAAATAGATCCTGAAACCATACGCTTACAAAGAGCGGGAGCCCGTTTACTTTGCCGCAAGGCGGAGTAAGGGTGACCGTGTGCCTATTGAAGAATGAGCCAACGACTTTATGCGTTTTGCTTGTCTAAGTCGCTCAACGCGATGGAGGCATAGGGAAACCGAGTGTTAAAAGCGCGCTCGCCCCGCCGCAAGGCCGCGTTAGCCCCGCCGCAAGGCGGGGTAAAGCAGAACGTATAAGACCCGAAGCCAGGTGAGCTTACCATGGCCAGGTTGAACCCCGCAGAAATGCGGGGGGAGGACCGAACCCACTAGCCATGCAACACTAGGGGATGAGCTGTGGTAAGAAGTGAGAAGCTAATCGAACCTGGGAATAGCTGGTTCTCTCCGAAATAGCTTTAGGGCTAGCCCCGAATGTTTTTTATTGGAGGTAGAGCACTGGTTGGTTCTGATTGACGCAAGTCAGCTGAACCAGTCAAACTCCGAATTCCATTAATTTAGTTCGGGAGTCAGACTGTGGGGGCAAAGCTCCATGGTCAAAAGAGCAAGAACTCGGACCATCATCTAAGGTCCCTAAATTTTGGCTAAGTGTAGAAGGAAGTGATGCGTCGAAGACAGATAGGAGGTTGGCTTAGAGGTAGCCATCCTTTAAAGAGTGTGTAACAACTCACTATCATATCCTGAGAGCAATCGAAGGATTGACGCATCGCACCAAAGATGTAACGGGACTAAGCCAAATACCGAAGATATGGACCCGACGCCCGCAAGGGGGTTGGGTGGTAGGAGAGCGTTTTTAGCGCAGTGAAGATTGACCCGTGAGGGCGATTGGAGCGCTAAGAAGTGCAAATGTTGGCATGAGTAACCTGCAAGACAGATGAAAAATCTGTCCGCCGAAAGCCTGAGGTTTCCTTGGCAATGAAAATCAGCCAAGGGTTAGGCGGTCCTAAGGCAATGGAGAAATCCGCAGCCGATGGACAGACGGTTAATATTCCGTCCCTAACTTTAGTGCTTTTACGGAGTAACGAAGGTCAGTATGCCTCGCGCCTTATTGGATTGGCGCTATTAGCGTTAGGATTTCTGATTGGTAAATCCGTCAGAATGCGTTTAATCGCAACTCCAAGCGAAGATAAAATTTTTTCGTTCGCGGAAGAAAATTTGGCAAAGCGAGCTTCCAAGAAAAACTTCGTAAATTAGTTAAAGTTATCCGTACCGAAAACCGACACAGGTGGGCAGGGCGAGTAGCCCACGGCGAACGAGTGATTCGTGGTTAAGGAACTCGGCAAAAAAGCGGCCGTAACTTAGGTATATGGCCTTCCCGGCACCTTTTGGATTATGACAAATAAAAAATGCTCCTCAAGATGAGGAGCGAATGTGTGAGAGTTATCCTATTTTACCAGGAACTCTCATTATATGAGGGATTTCAGCAATGACTTTTAAAAGTCTTCGTCCACTACCTTTTTCTTGCAGACGAACGCGCGCGATTTTATCGTCGTTAGCATCATCTGCATAGAAAAGGTCTTCCAATGTTCCGTCTTTATGTTCTATCCTATACTGACATTCCATTGATTCCTCCATATTGATAGGATGGCGTAGGTAGTATTGTAAATAATAAATTATTATTTGTCAAGTCGTAATTCAAAAGGTGCTGGGACGCAGCTAAAGTATCCCTGGCGACTGTTTATCAAAAACACAGCTCCCTGCTAACTCGTAAGAGGATGTATAGGGGGTGACGCCTGACCTATGCGAGAAGGTTAACGGTAGAGGTCTTATTTTCAGCAATGAAAGTAAGGCTGAAGCCCGAAGCCCTCGTAAATGTCAGCGATAACTATAATCGTTCTAAGGTAGCGTAATTCCTTGTCTGGTAAGTTCAGACGTGCACGAAAGGCGTAACGACTGGGGAACTGTCTCAACCACGAGCTCGGTGAAATTGCAATTCCAGCGAAGATGCTGGGTACCTGTAGCAAGACGAAAAGACCCCGGGAGCTTTACTGCAGCTTAGTATTGGCTATAGGGTTTGAATGCGTAGCATAGAAGGGAGGCTTTGAAACCGTGTTTTCGGATGCGGTGGAGCCGTCAGTGAAATACCTTTCTTTCAAACTTTATAATCTAACCGACGCGGAAAAAACGAGTCGAAACAGTGCTTGGCGGGCAGTTTTAGTGGGGCGCTATCCTCCAAAAGCGTAACGGAGGAGTCCATTAAGGTCAGCTAGCTTCGGATGGAAATCGAAGCGATAGGGTAAAGCCAAAAGCTGGCTTAACTGCAAGGCAAACAAGCCGCGCAGGTGCGAAAGCAGGGCTTAGTGAACTGTTTATGGTTAGTAGTAACGTAAACAATCATCGGATAAAAGCTACCCCGGGGATAACAGGCTAGTCGCATCCAAGAGTCCATATCGACGATGCGGTTCGGCACCTCGATGTCGGCTCATCTTATCCTGGGGCTGGAGAAGGTCCCAAGGGTTTGGCTGTTCGCCAATTAAAAAGGTACGTGAGCTGGGTTCAAACCGTTGAGAAGCTAGATCAATTTTGGCTTTTCAACAGTTTGAACCCGAGGACAATAAGACATCAAATTCATGGCGGCTTTCACGAGCAATCGTGATTGACAAATCGACTATATCGATAAATTCCTATTGCACGACAAACTGTCATATGATAGGATAATATCGAGGGAAGTTGTGTATAAATAATCTTTCGTTAGCACAAAAATCTTATTTAGCGGGCTTTTTAGATGCTGATGGCAGTATCTATGTTCAAGCCAAGATAAATAAAACATATAAATATGGCTACCAAATAGCTCCATATATTGTTTTATTTCAATCAAAAAAAGAAAATAACTTTGAAAAAATCTGTAAGTTGATTGGAGCAGGATATATTAGGGAGAGAAAAGATGGAATTACGGAATATATTATCGGCAGAGTTGATGAGATTACATCATTTATTAAAATGGTAGAACCATATATTCTTCTTAAGAAAAGACAAGTTCAATTAATGAAAAGGATTATCGAAGCAAAACAAAAAGTTAAGAATAAAAAAGATTTTAAAGTGTTAATAAATTTGGTGAATAAATTCAGAGAACTGAATTATTCCAAGAAAAGAAAAATTCGTATATTAACCCCGTAGAGACTAGACGTCGATCTCCTTTAAAAAAGGATGAAGGTATAGTCCAATGCGCGTAGTAATACGCGAAAACATGCGTGAGACAGGTTGGTCTCTATCTGCTACAGGCGTTGATACTTGAGGAGCGTCATTCCTAGTACGAGAGGACCAGAATGACGGAACCTCTGGCGTACCGGCTGTCCTGCCAAGGGCACCGCCGGGTAACTATGTTCCGAATTGATAAGCGCTGAAAGCATCTAAGCGCGAAGCAATCTC